>NZ_JBFULS010000041.1:0-48749 GCF_054049775.1 Methylobacterium sp. P5_C11
GCCCGGGCTGCTGGTGCCGGTGGCCGCGTTGGTGTTGACGCTGCCGCCCGCCGCCACCGTGCCGGCCACCGCGTTGGTGGTGGCCGCACCCGGCGCGTTGCCGCCCGAGGTCGAGACGTAGATCTGCTTGAGCGTCTCCGGCGTCTCCAGGTAGCGCGGCGCGATCTCCATCACGACGTGGTACTGGTTCAGCGGATTGTAGATCGTCGAGACCTGGCGCTGGCCGAAGGCGTCATAGAGGGTGTTGTCGATCTTGTTCGGCGTGATGCCGTAGCGGAACGCGGTCGCCCGGTCGATCACGACCCGGCTCTCCAGCCCGCCTTCCTGCTGGTCGGACGTCACGTCCGCGAAGGTGGGATCCTTCTGGAGGGCGGCCACCAGCTTCGGGGCGGCGGCGAACAGCTCCTCGGCGGTATCCCCCTGGAGGGTGTACTGGTACTGGGCGAAGCTCTGGCGCCCGCCCATCTGCAGGTCCTGGCGCGGGAAGACGTAGAGCCGCGCGCCCGCGACCTGCGCGAGCTTCGGCCGCAGCCGCGCCATCACGGCCGAGATCGGCGCCCGCTCGTTGAGGGGCTTCAAGCCGACGAACACATTGGCCGAGTTAGTGCCGCGGCCGCCCGTGAAGCCGACGACGCTTTCCACCGCCGGGTCCGCGCCGACGATCGCGGTCGCCTGCTTGAGCTTCTTCTCCATCGACTGGAACGAGATGCGCTGGTCGGCCTGGATGCCGCCCATCATCTGCCCGGTATCCTGCTCGGGGAAGAAGCCCTTCGGGACGATCACGTAGAGGTAGACGTTGAGACCCACCGTGGCGAGCAGGCTCAGCAGGACGAGGCGGGGATGCGCGAGCGCCACCGCGAGCGTCCGCGCGTAGGCGCCGAGCAGCCAGGTGAAGCCGCCCTCCAGGATCCGGATCAGCCAGTTCGGTCGCCGCCCCGCCGGGGGTTCGCCGTTCGGGCCGTGCCCCTCGGCCCGGAGCAACCGGGCACACATCATGGGGGTCGTGGTGAGCGACAACACCAAGGAAATCAGGATCGACAGGGACAGGGTGACGGAGAATTCCTGGAAGATCCGACCGACGAGGCCGCCCATCAACAGGATCGGCAGGAATACCGCGATGAGCGACAGGCTCATCGAGATCACCGTGAAGCCGACCTCCCGGGCGCCGATCAGCGCCGCCTGGAGCCGGGGCTTGCCCTCCTCGATGTGCCGCTGGACGTTCTCCAGCACCACGATGGCGTCGTCGACGACGAAGCCGGTGCCGATGATCAGGGCGGTGAGCGACAGGATGTTGAGCGAGTAGCCGAGCAGGTACATCGCCGAGAAGGTGCCGATGATCGAGATCGGCACGGCGACCGCCGGAACCAGGGTGGCCCGCCAGGAGCGCAGAAACCCGAACACCACCAGGATGACGAGGCCGACCGCCACCAGCAGCGTCTCCTCGGTGGCCGAGAGCGAGGCGCGGATCGTGGCGCTGCGGTCGCCGGTGAGCTTGATGTCGATGCCGCCGGGGAGCGCCGCGGTGATCTGCGGCAGGGCCTCCTTCACGGCGTTGATGGTCTCGACCACGTTGGCGCCGGGCTGCTTGTAGACGAACAGCAGCACGCCGGACTTGCCGTTGACGATGCCGAGGTTGCGCTTGTCCTCGACGCCGTCGAGCACCTGGCCGACATCGGTGAGCTTCACCGCCGCGCCGTTGCGGTAGGCCACGATGATGTCGCGGTAATCGGCGGCCTTGCGGCCCTGGTCGTTGGCGTAGAGCTGGTAACGGCGGTCCCCGGCATCGATCTCGCCCTTGGGCGAGTTGGCGTTGGCGGAGGCGAGCGCCGCCCGGATGCCCTCCAGGCCGATGCCGTAGTTGAACAGGGCCGTCGGATCGAGTTCGACCCGCACGGCCGGCAGGGACGAGCCGCCGATATCGACGTTGCCGACACCGGGGAGCTGCGAGAGCTTCTGCTGCACGACGGTGGCGGCGGAATCGTAGACCTGGCCGCGGGTCAGCGTCTCCGAGGTCATGCCGAGGATGATGATCGGCGTGTCGGCGGGGTTGAACTTCCGGTAGGTCGGGTTCTGCCGGAGGGCCGTCGGCAGGTCGGCGCGGGCGGCGTTGATGGCGGCCTGCACGTCGCGGGCCGCGCCGTCGATGTCGCGATTCAGGCCGAACAGCAGGACGATCCGGGTGGAGCCCAGCGCGTTTGTGGACGTCATCTCGTTGACGTCCGCGATGGCGCCGAGCCGCCGTTCGAGGGGCGCCGCCACGGTGGTGGCCATGGTCTCGGGCGAGGCCCCGGCCATCTGCGCCTGGACGAGGATGACCGGGAAGTCGATCTGCGGCAGCGGCGCCACCGGCAGCTTCAGGAAGGCGAACAGCCCGGCGAGCAGCACGCCGATCGTGAGCAGCGTGGTCGCCACCGGCCGCCGGATGAACGGCTCGGAGATGTTCACGGGTGGGGGCTCCCGGCTTCAGGCCAGGACGCCAGCTGCGTGAGAGACGGTGTCGGGCCACCGACCTTCGTCGCGGCAGGGGTGTTCGCCCCAATCGGTCGGTGACCGGTGTCGGTGGCAAAGCGCGACCTGCCCCCTCTCCCGTGCGAGAGAGGGTTGGGGTGAGGGGCGAGAACGTTCAGGATGGAGCACGCCATCGACGTACGGAGCCGTCGCGACTTCTCCGGATGCCGCACACCCCTCACCCTGTCCCTCTCCCGAACGGGAGCGGGGACCCGCGCTCCAGACAGCAGCTTTAGGGCCGCCTGCGACGGCTGACACCGCAAGCCCGCCGAGGGGGGAGGGAGAGCCGCGGGATCGTCCCGCCCCGTCACGGCAACACCTCGCCGCCTTCAATCTCCGGGCGCCGCCCGGAAATCCGCCGCTCCAGCCGGTCAAAAGCCAAATAAATCACCGGCGTCGTGAACAGGGTCAGCACTTGGCTGACGATCAGGCCGCCGGCGATGCAGATGCCCAGCGGCTGGCGCAGCTCCGAGCCGACGCCGGTGCCGAGGATCAGCGGCACCGCGGCGAAGAGCGCCGCCAGCGTCGTCATCAGGATCGGCCGGAAGCGCAGGAGGCAGGCCTGGAAGATCGCCTCGCGGGGCTCGAGCCCGTCCTCGCGCTCCGCCTGGAGCGCGAAGTCGATCATCATGATCGCGTTCTTCTTCACGATGCCGATCAGCAGCACGATGCCGATCACCGCGATGATGTCGAGCGACAACCCGAACAGCATCAGGCCGAGCAGCGCCCCGATCCCCGCCGACGGCAGGGTCGAGAGGATCGTGATCGGGTGGATGAAGCTCTCGTAGAGCACGCCCAGCACGATGTAGACCGTGACGATCGCCGCGAGCACCAGGAACAGCTCGTTGCCGAGCGCCGACTGGAAGGCGAAGACCGAGCCCTGCGGCACCACGCGGAACGAGGGCGGCAGCCCGATCGCGGCCCTGACCCCGTCGATCGCCTCCACGGCCTGGCCCAGGGCCGCGCCCGGGGCGAGGTTGAACGACACGGTGGTGGCCGGGAACTGGCCGAGATGCGAGATCAGGAGCGGCGCCCGCCGCTCGCTGATCCGCGCCACCGCGGAGAGCGGCACCTGCCCGTTGGTCGCCGTCGACGAGGGCAGGTAGATCGCGTCAAGGCTGCGCAGGGTCGTGTGCAGCTTCGGATCGGCCTCCAGGATCACCCGGTACTGGTTGGACTGGGTGAAGATCGTCGAGATGATGCGCTGGCCGAAGGCGTCGTAGAGGGCGTTGTCGATCGTGGCCGGGGTGATGCCGTAGCGGCCGGCGGTGGGCCGGTCGATGGTCACGTAGGCGGCGAGTCCCTGGCCCTGGTGGTCGCTCGCCACGTCGGCCACCACGGGCGACTTCGCCAACGCCTCGGTGAAGCGCGGCACCCAGGTCTCGAAATCGTCGATGTTCGGGCTCTCGAGGATGACCTGGTACTGGGTCGCCGAGACCGCGGTGTCGATGGTCAGGTCCTGGACCGGCTGCATGTAGAGCCGCATGCCGGGCTGATGGGCGGCGGCCGCCGAGATCCGCCGGATGATCGCGCTGGCGGAGGCCGTGCGCGCCGCCTGGGGTTTCAGGTTGATCAGCATCCGGCCGGAATTCAGCGTGACGTTCTGGCCGTCGACCCCGATGAACGAGGACAGGCTCGCCACGTCCGGATCCTTCAGGACGATCTCGGCCATCCGCTGCTGGCGCTCGGCCATGGCCGCGTAGGAGACCGACTGGTCGGCCTGGGTGATGCCCTGGATCACGCCGGTGTCCTGCACCGGGAAGAAGCCCTTGGGGATCACCACGAACAGGTAGACGGTGAGTCCCAGCGTGCCCAGAGCCACCAGCAGCGTCAGGCCCTGGTGGTCGAGGACCACCCGCAGGGAGCGCCCGTACGACGCGATCGTGCCGTCGATGGCGCGTCGGCCGAGGCGGGACAGAGCGCCCTCCCGCCGGCGGGGCGCGGCCTCGGGCACGTGCTTCAGGAGCCGCGCGCACAGCATCGGCACCAAAGTCAGCGACACCACCGCCGAGATGATGATGGTCGCCGCCAGGGTGATGGCGAATTCGTGGAACAGCCGCCCGACCACGTCGCCCATGAACAGGAGCGGGATCAGCACCGCGATCAGCGAGACGGTCAGCGAGATGATGGTGAAGCCGATCTCGCGCGAGCCCTTGAGCGCCGCCTCCAGGGGCGAGTCGCCGGCCTCCACGTGGCGGGCGATGTTCTCGATCACCACGATGGCGTCGTCGACCACGAAGCCGGTGGCGATGGTGAGCGCCATCAGCGACAGGTTGTCGAGGGAGAAGCCGTAGAGGTCCATCACCGACAGGGCGCCGACCAGCGACAGGGGCACCGACAGGCTCGGGATCAGGGTCGCCGACAGGCTGCGCAGGAACAAGAAGATCACCAGCACCACCAGGGCGATGGCGAGGCCGAGCTCGAACTGCACGTCCTCCACGGAGGCGCGGATCGTGGTGGTCCGGTCGGTGAGCGGCGCCACCGCCACGGCGGCCGGCAGGCTCGCCTGGAGCTGCGGCAGCAGCGACTTGATCTTGTCGACCGTGGCGATGACGTTGGCGCCCGGCTGGCGCTGGATGTTGAGGATCACGGCCGGCGTCGCGTCGGCCCAGGCGCCGAGCTTGGTGTTCTCGGGCCCCTCGACCACGTCGGCCACCTCCGAGAGCATCACCGGGGCGCCGTTGCGGTAGGCGATGATCGCGGAGTTGTAGGCCTTCGGGTCGCGGATCTGGTCGTTGGCGTTGATCGCGTAGGACTGCGTCGGCCCGTCGATCGTGCCTTTCGGCGTGTTGACGTTGAGGTTGGTGATCGTGGTGCGCAGGTCGTCGATGTTGAGGCCGTAGGCGGCGAGCGCCCGCGCGTTGAACCGCACCCGCACGGATGGGCGCTGCCCGCCCGAGATGCTCACGAGGCCGACGCCCGCCACCTGGCTGATCTTCTGGGCCAGGCGCGACTCGGCGAGGTCCCGGACCTGGGTGAGCGGCAGGGTCTTGGAGGTCAGCGCCAGCGTCAGGACCGGCGCGTCGGCCGGGTTGACCTTGGCGTAGACCGGTGGCGCCGGCAGATCCGAGGGCAGCAGGTTGCCGGCGGCATTGATCGCCGCCTGGACCTGCTGCTCGGCGATGTCGAGGGACAGGTCCAGGCTGAACTGCAGGGTGATGACCGAGGCGCCCGCGGAGGACTGCGAGGTCATCTGGTTGAGGTTGGCGAGCTGGCCGAACTGCCGCTCCAGGGGCGCCGTGACCGAGGAGGTCATCACCTCGGGGCTGGCGCCCGGATAAAAGGTCTGGACCTGGATGGTCGGGTAGTCGACGGCCGGCAGCGCCGAGACCGGCAGGTTCAGGTACGACACGCCGCCGACGATCAGGATCGCCAGCATCAGCAGCGTCGTGGCCACCGGGCGGAGGATGAACAGGCGGGACGGGTTCATCGCCGGCGCCCGCTATCCATCCCCGGGCCGGGGAGGGTGACACGTCCGGGCCTCGGGATCGCGAGGGACGGGTCTCCCGGGCTCGCCCTCATCCTGAGGCGCCGAAGCGGAGCGGAGGCCTCGAAGGAGCCCTCCAGACAGCGCTGCGATCCCTGGAGCCTTCCTTCGAGGCTGCTGCGCAGCACCTCAGGATGAGGGTGCGATTGGGACCGGCCTCCCGAAGGATTCCCGCGAACAGGGGCGGTGAGGCCGCGCGTCCTGCGCGCTGCCCCGCTCACTGCGCCTGACGGCGCCGGTGCCGACGACCGCCCTCCGCTGCGCCCTGCGCATCCCCGGCGCCGCCGGCCGACGTGCCGGGCTTCACCTCAGTCTTGCCGTCCGTCCTGCCGTCCGTTTTCGCCGCCGCGGCCTTGCCGTCGCCCGCGGCCGCTTGCGCGCCCTCGGTGATCCGCACCGGCGCGCCGTCCTTCAGCCGGTCGGTGCCGTCGGTGACGACACGGTCGCCGGGGTTCAGGCCGGAGACCACCACGGTGGTGGTCCCGTCGGTCTCGCCGGTCTTGATCGGCCGGACCGTGACCTTGCTGTCCCCGTCCATCAGGTAGACGTAGGTGCCGGGCGTGCCCTGGAGCAGGCTGGAATTCGGCACCAGGGTCGCGCCCCGCACCGTGTCGACGGTCAGCTTGGCGTTGACGAACTGGTTCGGGAACAGCTCCTCGTCGGAATTGTCGAACAGCGCGCGCAGCTTCACCGTGCCGGTGGTCGTGTCGATCTGGTTGTCGACTGTGTCGAGCCGCCCGGTGGCGATCTCGTGGGCGTCGCCGCGGTCATAGGCCCGCACGGTGAGCTTGGCGCCCGCCCGCACCTGCCGCATCACCCGCGCGACGTCGTCCTCCGGCAGGGTGAAGATCACCGAGATCGGGTGCAGCTGGGTCACCACCACGATCGCCGTGGAGGCGGCCGAGATGTAGTTGCCCTGGTCGACCTGCCGCAGGCCCACCCGGCCGTCCACCGGCGACGTGATGTGGGTGTAGGCGATGTTGAGCTTCTGCTGGTCGACGAGTGCCTGGTCGGCCGCGACCGTGCCCTCGTTCTGCTTCACCAGGGCGCCTTGCGTGTCGACGTTCTGCTTCGAGATCGAGTCCTGCCGGTTCAGGGTCTGATAGCGCTGCAGGTCGAGCTTGGAGTTCTGGAGCAGCGCCTGGTCGCGGGCGAGCTGGCCCTGGTACTGGGCGAGCAGCGCCTCGTAGGGCCGTGAATCGATCTGCGCGAGTTCGTCGCCCGCCTTCACGGTCTGGCCCTCGCGGAACTTCACCTGGGTGAGGTAGCCGCTGATCTGCGACTTCACCGTCACGGTGGCCAGCGGCGTCACCGTGCCGAGGCCCTGGAGCACCACCGGCATGTCGCCGGTCGTGACCGCCGCGATGCCCACCGCCTGCGGCATGTCGGCGCCGCCGTGCCGGCCGCCGCGGCCGCCGGTCCGTTGAGCGGTGGCGGGCTCCGCGCCCTTGTCGGTGCGCGCCTCGTACCAGCGATGGCCGATCGCACCGGCGCCGGCGAGCAGCACCAGGATCACGAGCCAGCGGATCGGCCGGAACCGCCGCCTCCGGACGTCGCGCACGGGCGCCTCACCGGGCTGATAGGCCCGGGCCGTGTCGGTCCGGATCGGAGAACTCTCGTTCATGCCTGACTAGAGCACAGGCCGGCCGCCTGCGCGACCGTCGGCACCCTATCCCTCGCTGTCCAAGCCCCCATTCCGGCCTCCGCGGCGTCGCATCCTGCCGCACCCCGGAGAGCCGCGTTGGAGCGGCCCTCCCGTCCGGGTCGACGATTCCGATCCCGCGGGCGGGAGCGTAAGCCCATAACGTTGTCCGGGCTCCGAACGGCTCCCTGCCGCGGCGACATGTTCACCGAACCGCGTCGCCGTGCGGGTCCAGAGGTGCCCGTTCAATGCGCCGTCACTAGGGCGACGAGGTTTCACTCGTGTTGCTGGCTTCCGCCGGATGGATCCGGCGCCGCGTAGGCCCGCAGCACCGCATGGAAGGCCGCGTCCACGGGCCTGACCGCCACGGCGCGGCGCAGGCCGATCCCGAGGCCGCCGATCAGCAGAGCCAGGGCCAGGCAGACGAGGAGGGCGTGCGAGGGGGACCGCATCGTCGGGTTCCGGTGCCGGTCCGGCGATCGGAGCGGACGCCCCCGGACATGCCGAAAGGGCCACCGACCCGCAAGTCGATGGCCCTTCGTGAGGACCGGAGCGGCACCCCGCTGACGGGGCGAGGGGGCGAAGCCCCGCCGGCGGTTGCGCCGCTCCGGCCGTGACCGCAACGTACGGTACGAGTGATGAATGTCAACATTCGTCAGTCGATCGGTGCGAGCTGGAATCGGGGTCTGTGCGAGCGCGCACATTCCGCAACGTGCGGCACCCATGGTAGAGGCCGCGGCGGAGCCGAGTTCCGTCAACAGGTCCTGCCCGCAAATCCCGCCCGCAAATCCCCTTCGGATCGAGCCCACCGATGTCCGGCATCGCGTTCCGCGCCGCATGAATCCCCTCTTCGCCGCGCTCCCGACGACGGTGTTCGAAACCATGTCGCGGCTCGCGCGCGTCCACGGCGCGATCAACCTCGGCCAGGGCTTCCCCGACGATCCGGGCCCCGAGGATGTCCGCGCGCACGGAGCCCGGGCGCTCCGCGAGGGCTGGAACCAGTATCCGCCGATGATGGGGCTGCCGGCCCTGCGGGAGGCGGTCGCCGCCCATTACGCCGCGCACCAGGGTCTCGACCTCGATCCCGAGACCGAGGTGATGGTGACCTCCGGGGCCACCGAGGCGCTGGCCGGGGCGCTCCTGGCGCTGATCGAGCCCGGCGACGAGGTCGTGCTGTTCGCGCCCATGTACGACGCGTACCTGCCCCTCGTCCGGCGTGCCGGCGGCGTGCCGCGGATCGTGGCCCTGCAGCCTCCGGCCTTCCGCCTCGACGAGGCGGCCCTGGCGGAGGCGTTCGGGGCGCGCACCCGGGTCGTGGTGCTGAACAATCCCCTCAATCCGAGCGCGACGCTGTTCGCGCCCGACGACCTCGACCTGCTCGCCCGCTACTGCCGACGCTTCGACGTGACCGCCCTCTGCGACGAGGTATGGGAACACGTGGTGTTCGACGGTGCCCGCCACCGGCCGCTGATGGCGCTGCCCGGGATGCGGGAGCGGACCGTGAAGATCGGCTCGGCGGGCAAGATCTTCTCCCTCACCGGTTGGAAGGTCGGGTTCGTCATGGCCGATGCCCGGCTGATGCGCGGGCTCGCCAAGGCGCACCAGTTCCTCACCTTCACCACGCCCCCGAACCTCCAGGAGGCGGTGGCCTACGGCCTCGGGAAGCCGGTCCCGTGGTTCGAGACGATGCGGGCCGGCTACGCCCGCTCCCGCGACCGGCTGGCCGGCGGCCTGCGCGACCTCGGCTTCACCGTGCTGCCGGCCCAGGCCACGTGGTTCCTCAACATCGACATCGCGGACCTCGGCTACGCCGACGATGCGGCGTTCTGCGAGGCGCTTGTCACCCGGCACGGCGTCGCGGCGATTCCCGTGAGCGCCTTCTACCCGGATGCCGCGGTGCGCAATATCGTCCGGCTGTGCTTCGCCAAGGAGGACGCCACCCTGGATGCGGCTCTCGACCGCATGCGCGGCCTCGCCGGGAGGGCGGCGTGAGCCGCGGGGGCGCCGTCCTTGCGGGGATCCGACCGGGGGGCCACATCGTTGGGCACGATGGCTTCCCCACGGATCCCGACCATGGACTTCACCCAGGCTGCCCAGGCCGGGCGCTTCGCCCGTGCCGAGACCTTGTCCGGCGGCGAGACCCGCTCCGGCCCCCGGCCCGCCTTCCTGTCGGCGGATCTCGGCCGCGAGGCGAGCCTCGCCCGGCTCGAGACGCTGGCTCACCTGATGGACACGGCCTTCGTCATCCCGGGCCTCAACCGGCGGGTCGGGTTCGACGCGCTGATCGGCCTCGTGCCGGTGATCGGCGACGTGGCCGGCATGGTGATCTCGTCCTTCATCGTCTACGAGGCCAAGCGCCTCGGGGCGCCGCGCTGGATGCTCGCCCGGATGGGGCTGAACGTCGCCTTCGACGGGCTGATCGGCGCAGTGCCGCTGGCGGGCGACCTGTTCGATGCCGCCTTCAAGGCCAACCGCCGCAACGTCCGCCTGCTGCGCCGCTGGATGGAGCGCAGCGGCGACGTGCGTCCCACCGAGATCGACGGCACCGCGACCCGGCTCGACGGCTGAGCGCGTCCGGCATCCGCTCCGCAGGCGGTTCAGCGCCCGCCCGGCCGGGTCCCCCGGCGGTGGGATCGCGCGCGGCGTGGTGCGGGAGGCAGCACGGATGAACGAAGTCACCCGTCCCGGTGGCGGCGAGGTCGTGCCGGCGCCGATGCCCGGCGCCCAGCCGCTGGTCCTGCGCCCGGACGAGGGCGCACCGCCCCCGGTCCCGACCGAGGCCGCCGGCCGACGTCTGCGCCTGTCGCCGCTCAACCGGCGCCGCGTCGACAATTTTCGCCGCAACCGGCTCGGCTACGGGTCGTTCCTGATCTTCGCGGTCCTGTTCGTCGCGAGCCTGTTCGCGGAATTCATCGCCAACGACCGCCCGATCCTGCTGTCCTACAAGGGCGAGTGGCTCGTCCCGGTGCTGGTCGACTATCCCGAGGAGAAGTTCGGCGGATTTCTCGCCACGACCGATTACCGGTCCTCCGAGATCCGCAAGGAGATCGCGGCGAACGGCTGGGCGCTGTGGCCGCCGATCCCGTTTTCGTACGACACGATCAACGAGGATCTGCCGACGCCCTCGCCGTCGCCGCCGACTTGGATGCTCACGGACGCGCAGTGCCGGCCCGTGGCGGAGAAACTCGGCGGGACGACCTGCGCGGACATCCCCTGGCACTGGCTCGGCACCGACAACACCACGCGGGACGTGCTCGCGCGGGTGATCTACGGCTTCCGCATCTCGGTGCTGTTCGGCCTGATCCTGGCGGCCATCTCCTCGGCGATCGGCGTGGTGGCCGGGGCCGTGCAAGGCTATTTCGGCGGCTGGGTCGATCTTGCCTTCCAACGCTTCATCGAGGTCTGGGGCGGAATCCCGACCCTCTACCTGATCATCATCATCTCGGCCTTCATCGCCCCGGGCTTCTTCGTGCTGCTCGGGATCATGCTGTTGTTCTCCTGGGTGTCGCTGGTCAGCGTCGTGCGCGCCGAGTTCCTGCGGGCGCGCAACTTCGAATACGTCCGGGCCGCGCGGGCGCTGGGCCTGTCGAACATCCGGATCATGACGGTCCATCTGCTGCCGAACGCCATGGTGGCGACGCTGACCTTCCTACCGTTCATCCTCAACGGCTCGATCACCACCCTCACATCGCTGGACTTCCTGGGATTCGGGCTGCCGCCGGGGTCGCCGTCACTCGGCGAGCTCCTGGCACAGGGGAAGGACAATCTGACGGCCCCGTGGCTCGGATTGACAGGCTTCCTAGTCATCGCCGTGATGTTGAGCCTGCTCGTCTTCGCCGGCGAGGCGGTGCGCGACGCCTTCGACCCGCGCAAGACGTTCGTCTGAGGCCCAGACCGGCGGGCGAAAATGACGCAGGCGGCCGTCATGCGTCCACACAACGGTGCGACGATTGACGGTCGTTCCGGCCCGGTCGGACGGCGACGGTGCGGCACCGTCCGGGATCGGACCCGAACCCGAGGGTAACGGTCTCTGCCGGCAACGAAAACCCGGCCACAGGATCCGACTAGCATTCGCGGGTCCGGCGGGGACAAAACGCCTCAGAAGTGTGCCCGAAGTACCGCCAATGCAACCATACCCTGTAAGCTGCGCAGGGTGTTGCAGACTTAGACTTTCGACAGATCACAGATAATTGTATGGAGCGTCTTGCATTTTTCAGACGCTATCTTAACTCGCGAAAAGTGAGGGTCCCAACAGGCTTTGTGCCCAGGAAAGTGAGAATGTCAGAAGCTGCGCCGACATCGCAATTGGACTACATCGAGCGGACCGTGGACGTCGTCGCGGCCTACGTTTCCAACAACTCGCTGCCGTCGGCCGATCTGCCGGCGCTGATCGCCAGCATCCACGAGGCGCTCAACACGATCGGATCCGGCCCCGCCGCCGCGACCGCCGAGAGCGTCGAGCGGCCGACGCCCGCGCAGATCCGCAAGTCGATTCGTCCCGACGGACTGGTCAGCTTCATCGACGGCAAGCCGTACAAGACGCTCAAGCGTCACCTGACCAAGCACGGGCTTGATCCGCAGAGCTACCGCGAGCGCTACGGTCTGCCGACCGATTACCCGACCACCTCGGCGAATTACTCGGCGCAACGCTCGGCCCTCGCCAAGAGCCTGGGGCTCGGCCAGCCCGGACGCGCCCAGTCCGCCGACAAGGACGAGTCCGAGCACGCCGAAGAAGCATCCGGCCCCGCGCAGGGCCGCCGCAAGGGCGGGGCCACCGCCGGCAAGGGCCGCGGCGCGAGCCGCAAGGTCGAGGCTGCCTGATCGTCCGGGACGCCGCGGTCGGAACCGGGACCCGGTTCAGGCCAAGGCGGCCCTGATCAGGCTGCGAGCCGCCCGTCCAGCGGAAAGACCTTGGCGGGGTTCAGCATCCAGTCGGGATCGAACACCGCCTTGACCCGCATCTGCTGCTCGAGATCGACCTGATCGTACTGGAAGCGCATCAGGTCGCGCTTCTCGATACCGACCCCGTGCTCGCCGGTGAGGCAGCCGCCGACCGCGACGCAGAGTTTCAGGATCTCGTCGCCGGCGGCCTCGGCCTTCTGCAACTCGCCGGGCCGGTTGATGTCGAACAGGATCAGCGGGTGCAGGTTGCCGTCGCCCGCGTGGAACACGTTGGCGACCCGCAACCCTTTCTCGGCGCAGATCGCGCCGATCCGTTCCAGCACCGGCCCGAGCTGGCCGGTGGGAATCGTGCCGTCCATGCAGATGTAGTCGGAGATCCGGCCGGTGGCGCCGAAGGCCGACTTGCGGCCCTTCCAGATCGCCGCGGATTCGGCCTCCGAGCGCGAGACCCGCACGCTGGTCGGGCGGAAGTCCTTCGCGATCCGCTCGATCCGCGCCAGCATCGCGTCGCACTCGGTGTCCGAGCCCTCGACCTCGATGATCAGCATCGCCTCGGCGTCGCGGGGATAGCCGGCCTGGGCGAAATCCTCGGTGATGAGGATCGCCTCCCGGTCCATGTACTCGATCGCCACCGGGATGATGCCGGCCGCGATGATCGCCGCCACGCAGTCGCCGGCATCCTCGACCTTCGAGAAGCCCACGAGGACCGGCCGCGCCCCTTCCGCCGCGCGCAGGATCCGCACGGTGGCCTCGGTGACGATCCCGAGCTGCCCCTCCGAGCCGCAGACGAGGCCGAGCAGGTCGTAGCCGCCGCTGTCGAGGTGCGGGCCACCGATCTCCACGACGGTGCCGTCGTTGAGCACCAGGGTGACGCCCAGCAGGTTGTTGGTGGTCACGCCGTATTTGAGGCAGTGGGCGCCGCCGGAATTCATCGCAATGTTGCCCGCGATGGTGCAGGCGAGCTGGCTCGACGGGTCGGGGGCGTAGAAGAAGCCCTCGTGGCTGACCGCGCCGGAGATCGCCAGGTTGGTGATACCGCTCTGCACCCGGGCGGTGCGGTTGGCGAAGTCGAGGTCGAGGACCTTGGTCATCTTGCCGACGCCCAGGATGATCGCGTCGGCCTGCGCGATGGCCCCGCCCGCCAGCGAGGTGCCGGCCCCGCGGGGCACGACCCGCACGTTGTTGGCGTGGCAATAGGCCATCACGGCGGCGACTTCTTCCGTCGTGGACGGCAGCACCACGGCCAGCGGCATCTGCCGGTAGGCGGTCAGCCCGTCGGTCTCGAAGGCCCGGCGCTCGTCCTCGCTCACCACCAGGGCCTCCGGCGCCACCAGGGGCGCGAGGCCCGCCAGGATCGCGTCGCGGCGGGCGAGGATCGCGGGGTCGGGATCGGGGAAGCGGATGGTCATGGGGCTTGTGCCCTCCTTCGGCCCGCGTGGCGGGATGGCGCTGCCGCAGCATGGACCCGCCGGCACGGGGCTTCAACCGGGCTGCGGCGCTGCGTCGTCCCCGCGTCACATTTCAACCACGACGACTGCCTAGCGTCACCGCACACGCTTCGCACCGCCGGCCCCTCGGGCCCGCGGACCCGGCCGGACGGGTCCAGAACGGATACGATGAACGCTCCCGCCTCCAGCGCCCTGCGCGACGACCGCCGCGACGACCCCTTCGAAGCGCCGTCCGCGCACCTCGCCACCACCCGCGACCTCGGAATGCGCAGCCTCCAGCTGGGCATCGCGGCCCTGCAGGAGACGGGTGCGGCGTTCCAGGGGCGGCTCGGCGTGGCCTTCGAGGAGGCGGTGCAGACGATCCTGCAGAGCAAGGGCCGGGTCATCGTCAGCGGCATCGGCAAGAGCGGGCATATCGGGCGCAAGATCGCCGCGACGCTGGCCTCCACCGGCACCCACGCCTTCTTCGTCCACCCCACCGAGGCGAGCCACGGCGATCTCGGGATGATCGCCCGGGACGACGTGATCATCGCGTTGTCGTGGTCCGGGGAGACCGCGGAACTGTCCGATCTCGTGGGCTTCAGCCGCCGCTTCTCGATTCCGCTCGTCGCCATCACCCGCAACGGCGAGAGCACGCTGGGCAAGGCCGCCGACGTGCTTCTCGAACTGCCGCGGGTGCGGGAGGCCTGCCCGCACGACCTCGCACCGACCTCCTCCAGTCTGATCCAGCTGGCGCTGGGCGATGCCCTGGCGGTCGCCCTGCTGGAGCGGCGCGGCTTCACCTCGGCGCGCTTCCACACCCTGCATCCCGGCGGCACCCTGGCGGCCCGCCTCAAGACCGTGCAGCAGGTGATGCACGGCCCCCAGGACATGCCGCTGGTGCATGAGACCGCACTGATGTCCGAGGTGCTGATCGAGATCGCGGCGCGGCGCTACGGCTGCGTCGGCGTCACCGACGGGGCCGGACGGCTGGTCGGCATCGTCACGGACGGCGACCTGCGCCGTCACATGGGCCCGGCGATCCTCGACACGCCGGTCTCGACGGTCATGACCCGCGACCCGATCACCGTCGAGCCGCACAAGCTCGCCCAGGCCGCGCTGGAACTGATGAATCGCCGGCTGATCACGGCGGTCTTTGCGGTCACGGACGGCCGGCCGGTCGGCATCGTGCACGTCCACGACCTGCTGCGCGCCGGCATCGCCTGACGTCCGGTCCGGTTCCCCCCGGGATCGGCGGCACCGGCATGGGCTGCGGCCGGAGGGGCATATCCCGACTGGTCAGGATCATACGCCCCAAGGCGAGACGGGAACGGGCGCCATCGCCGGCCGACCGCATGCCTGCGTCGGACCCCGGCCGATGGATGACCTGACCGTCCGCTAAAGCCGAGCCAGCAGCTCCGCCTTCTTGTCCGAGAACTCCCGGTCGGTGAGCACGCCGCGTGCGTGCAGATCGGCCAGCCGCTCGAGCGTCGCGAGCACGTCGCCCGGAGACGACCGGTCCGGCGCCGCGGCGCCGGTGAAGGCTCGGATCTCCGCCGGGTCGGCTTGGCGCGGATCCACCTGCTGCGGATCCACCTGCCGCGGGGCGGCGACCTCCGCCTCGATCCGGCGCAGCCTGTCGAGGGCAACGGCGCCGGCCGGCCCGGTGAAACCGAGGTTGCCGTTCGCCTGCGACACGCCGGTGATGCGGTGATCGCCGGTATCGTAGAGGGCGATGCCCGAGCCCGACTCGACGGCGAGCCGCCGACGCTCCGGAAAATAGGCGTAGCGCATCCCGTCCTGCGCGCCGGTGCTGGCCGGCGATCCCAGACCGGCCGGCCACCACTCGCCGCCGCCGCGCCGCGCCGCGGGCGCGGCGTCCGAGAAACTGCCCGCCGGCAGGGAGCCGGCCAGCTCGGTGCAGAGCGCACCGACCCGCGCCTTCAGGGCATCGTCGAACATCCGGCCGACCATCACCATGCCGCCGGCGAACCACTGGCCCATCCCCCCGAGATCCGGATGGTCGAACTGTGCCATCGTGCCGTGGCCGCGCTCCAGCGCCTGCACGAGATGGCGCACGGCATCGAGGCTGACGCCATGACGCTCGGCCACGCTCTGCAGTCCCGAGACGTGGTCGAACGGTCCGTCATCGAGGAAAACGTCGCGCGGGGCGCGGTCGGACGGGTTCATGAGCCAGCTCCCGATTCGTCGCAGGGCGGACCGGATCGGTGCAGGCCCGGCGCTCCGCCGCTCTCCCTGCCAGGCCTGTGGCGGTGAGCCCCAGGCCGGCGACGCCGGTGCGATGCGGACACAATCCCTGGTCGAAGGCCCCGGTTCCAGCCCGCCTCAGCCCGCGTCGGACGGGAACGCGCCCGCGATGGTGAAGTCCGTGATCGGCCGGCGGCCGTTCGGCGTCTCGCGGGGCCGCTGCTCCTCGGTGAGGTCCGCCTCGGGCGTCTTGCGGCCGACCGCGAAGGCGGCCTCGATCCGGTGGTTCTCGGGCAGGCGCAGGACCTCGGGGGCGCGGACATGGTCGAAGCCGACCATGCCGTGGGCGTGCCAGCCCTGGTGGATCGCCTGGAGCTGGAAGGCCAGCGAGGCGGTGCCGGCGTCGAAGGAGTGGCTGTAGGACGGCTTCAGCTCGTCGCCGACCTTCATGAGCCCGTTCGAGACCAGGAACAGGATCGCGCCGGTGCCGGACACCCATTTCTGATTGCCGGGCACCAGCAGGCCCAGGAAGGTCTCCCAGTTGGCGTCGTCCCGGATCGCGTAGAGGAACCGCCAGGGCTGCGAGTTGTAGGCGGAGGGCGACCAGCGCGCCGCCTCGATCATCCGCATCAGCTCGGATTGGGGCACGGCCTCGCCCGTGAAGGCGCGGGGCGAGTGCCGCTTCACGAAGACCGGATCGATGTCGTGGTCGGCGCGGCGGGACGGGGGCAGGCTCAAGGCATTCGTCTCCGGAGGGGCGGGGCGCCCCGGGCAAGGCCGAGCTTGCCCGAAAGGGCCGGCCGGAGGCAAACCCTGGGCCTACGCCACGCTGCGCTCGATCTCCTCTTCGTCGCAGATCACGCCGGCATTGCCCTCGAACTCGGCCGCGAGGTCGACGGGGGCGTGGGTCGGCGCCGGCGAGACCCGGTCGCGGGCGAAGGTCGCCAGGAACAGGCGCATGACGTGGCGGACGCCCGCGTCGTTGATGGTGCGCTGGTCCTCGTTGTAGTAGCGCCCGGCATTCACGTTGCTCGTGACGATGTCGTAAGCGGGGAAGTAGACCGCCCGCGGGTCGCCGCGGCCGACCACCTCGCCGGCCGCCACCCGCAGCACCGACTTGGAGTAGCTGTTCGACTCCATCACGTGCCGGTCCATGTAGGTGGCGATCATCGGCACCGGCGAGACCGTGAAGATCACCCGCGCCTTCGGGTTCACGCTCCAGAGCCGGTCGAGGAAGCCGTTGAGGTCGCCCAGAACCTCACCCGCGCCCGCGTTGACGCACTCGTAGAGGTCCGGATCGAAGGTGCCGCCCGCGACGCCCGGAGCCAGCGGCAGCGCCGCGCCGTCGGCCCGCCAGCGCCAGCCCTCGGTGAGGCCGAGCGTCAGCACGAACACGTCGAGCGTCTCGAACAGGCGGCGCACCTCGGCGAGGTGCGCGTCGCGCGCCGCGACAACCTCGGCCTCGCTGGCGAAGCCCGCCGGCTCGACCGTGGGACGGAACGGGTCGACGTAGCGGCCGTCGTCGCGCAGCCACGCCTTCAGCTCCGGCTCGAACTTGCCGTAGGCCCGGTCGAAAAGCTGCACGAACTGGCGCGTGTAGTAGAGGTTGCCGTACCGCGCCGAGAACGTGCCGAATTGGCGGGCATTGGCCTCCTCGGCGCTCATGCCGGGGGTCGGCGGCTCGGTCAGGTAGTAGTTGAAGCCGGCGCCGCGCACTGCCTCGGCCACCCGCTGGGCGAAGCAGGACCCGCCAGTGGCGACCTTGTCGGTCGGCCCGATCACGAACGTGTCCTTCGGGTGCGGATTGACCGCGAAGGGCGGCACGTTGGTGACGACCTTGCGCCAGAATCGCTCGGCCGGTAGACCCGTATACGGATTCAACGCCATCTTCGAACCCTCTTCTTCACGACGGCGACAGGCCCTCGGGGGTGCTGTTCCGTCCGCTGACACCGGCACGCGACGTGGCCCTGAACGACCTGCCCCGGCGCGCCCGCAGCGCGTTCACGTTCCCGACACCCAGTTGGGCGCCCACCTGGGCGACACCATGGCGGAACCGCGCCCGCGCCGCTACGACCCGTGACGGCCCGTCGATCGCGGTTCTGGGCAATTGCCAGGCGCGGGGCATCGCCCGGGCCATGCGCCTGCTCGCGCCGCGGAGCCCGGTGCGCTACCTGCCCATGGGCTCTCTGAAGCGCGACCACGGCCATGTCGACGGCCTGATCCGGACCCTGCGCGCCCACGACCACGTCTTCTCGCAGGCCTTCCCGGCCGGGCTGATCCCGGGCGGCGACGTCGCCACGCTGCGCGCCGCCGATCCGCGGCTCAAGCTGTTCCCGTCGATCGTGTTCTCGGCCTACCACCCGGACATGGTCTATGTCGGCCAGGCCTCCGACCTCGCCGCCCTCAGGCTGACACCGTCGCCGATGGGGCAGTACCACTCGGCGATCGCGCTGACCGCCCACCGGCTCGGTCTCGAGCCGAAGCGTACCGTCGGCCTGTTCCGCGAGGCGGTATTCGCCCGCCTGGGCTATCTCGACCACTGGGATCCGGCGGTCCGCGAACTCGTCGGCGCGGCCGCCGCCCTCGGCTTCGGGCTGGAGCGCGAGGTGACCCGCTGGGCGCGCCGCGGCGCCTTCATGCACCTGATGAACCATCCCAAGGTCCATGTCCTCGGCGACATCGCCGGGCGGTTGCTGCAGGAGAGCGGGCTGACGCCCGAGCCCGTGACGATCGAGGATTACCTCGGCGACGAACTGGCCCAGGACGTGGTCTGGCCGATCTACCCGCCGGTCGCCGAGCATTTCGGTCTGACCGGCTCGTACTTGTTCAAGGCGAAGCCCCGGGGCGACGACTTCCCGGTGCTCTACGACCTGCCGGGCTTCATCGCGGCGAGCTTTGCCATCTACGACGCGGCGGCGCCGGGCGACCTCGCCTGCCCGCGGGTTGAGGCGTGGCTCGCCGCGCCGGAGATCGTGGCGCTGTTCCGGGGCGGCTGAGGCCACGGCGGATCGCGATTCGGGTCCGCCGGATCGGTCGAGGCCTCGGGGATGCGGTCTCAGCCGGCGGCGCGGAGGGGCGCGCCCAGGCCCTCGACCATTGTCCGCACCAGCCGGTTGACCTCCTGCACCTGGAACGGCTTGCGCAGGAACAGGCTGCCGGGGACGCCGATGCGGCCGTTCGCGTCGGTGGAGGTATAGACCACCGGCCGGTCGGGATGGATCGCCCGGAAGGCGTGGGCCACCGTCCAGCCGTCGATCAGGCCGGGCAGGTGGATGTCGGTGAACAGCCAGTCGATCGCGGCGCCCCGGTCGCGCAGGATGGTCAGCGCGGCCTCGCCCGTCGAGGCCTCGATCACCCGGATGCCGTGCGTCTCGCACAGGCTCGCGATGATCTCGAGGAGCAGATAGCTGTCCTCGACGATGAGAACGCTCTGAGCGGGGCGCATGACGGGGTCCGATGTTCAGCCCCCGGATTAGCTATCGACAGGGTTGACGATCTCTTAAGGCGCCGCTGGATCCGTTACCGCCGGCCGGCGCCACGCCTGTTGCAGCGCCGCAACCGAGGCGGCGGAAATGGCCTTTCCGGCCCGTCGGCCCCGCCGCTGCCGCATTCCGGGTGCGTTCCGGGTGCGTCAGCGCACGCCACCGACCGGTGCGGAACGCCACCACGCCCCCGCGCCGCTCGGCGGAACCGTCGCTTAACCATCGACGCCTACCTAACGGCCCCAGGACTACGCGGACCCGCCTCGAAGACCCGCAGCCGGCCTTCGGCACCGCTCGAGGAGTGATACACCATGCCCCAGCGTTTCCGCGCCGCCGCCCTCGGCTTCGCGCTCGTCGCCGGCCTCGGCCTCGGCGCCTGCAGCAACGACAAGGACCTCGCCGACGCCTCCGCGTTCGGGGCGGGCGCCGCGACCCCGGGCAGCGCGCAGGACTTCGTCGTCAATATCGGCGACCGGGTGTTCTTCGAGTCGGATTCCACCGACCTGACACCCACCGCGACCGCAACTCTCGACAAGCAGGCCGCGTGGCTGCAGCGCTACCCGCGCTACACCTTCATCATCGAGGGCCATGCCGACGAGCGCGGCACCCGCGAGTACAACTTCTCCCTGGGTGCCCGCCGAGCCCAGGCGGTGAACGACTACCTCGCCACCCGCGGCATCGGGGCGAGCCGGATGCGGACCGTCTCGTACGGCAAGGAGCGGCCGGTGGCGGTGTGCAACGACATCTCGTGCTGGTCGCAGAACCGCCGCGCGGTGATCGTCCTCGATCGCGGCGCCGGCGCGTAACGGCGCGGCCCCCGCGTCACGGAGGCGGTGCCGACCACCGCCGCCGCACCGCGCCGCAGTTTTGCCGCGGTGCGGCGCATCTGATAGGCCCTCGCGCCGACACCGGATCGCAGCCGCCCCATGCCCGCCCGCCTTCGCACCCGCCTCGCGTTCGCCACCGCCCTCGGCGCCCTGCTCCTCGGCCACCCGGCCGTCGCGCAGGATGCCTCCGAGCTGGTGGTGCGCCTCGGCCGCATCGAGAACCAGTCCCGGCTCATGGCCGGCCAGATCGAGACCCTCCAGTACGAGAACCGGCAGCTCAAGGAGCAGCTGCGCAAGTTCCAGGAGGACGTCGAGTTCCGCCTGAACGAGGGCAAGGGCGGCAAGGCCGCCCCCTCGGCCGCCCCTTCCTCCAGCCCGGCCGGCACCGTCAACGGCGGCAATCCGGGGTCCGGGCGTCCCGGCAAGCGCGGCGACGCCTTCGATCCGGGGCAAGCCCCCGGCGCCCCGGGCGCGCCGATGCAGCTCGGCAGCACGCAGCCCTCCGCACCGCTGCCGCCCCGGGAGGCCGTCGAGGCCGCCGAGGCTCCCCCCCGGGCGCAGCGCCTGCCCCAGGGTGCGATCGACGAGGAGGATGCGGATGCCGGGGCTCCCGGCTACGACGAGCCGGTGGACCTGCGCCCGCCCGCCCGGACCGGCGCGATCCCGGCGCGTCCCCCCGAGAGCGTCGCGGCGACCCGGACGGGCGATCCGGCCGCGGATTACGACGCCGCGGTCGAGCTGTACCGCGCCAAGCAGTACGAGCAGGCCGAGATGGGCCTGCGCCAATTCATCCAGTCGCATCCGCGCGACAACCGCGTCTCAGGCGCGACCTACTGGCTCGGCGAGAGCTACCTCGCCCGCGGCCGCAACCGCGAGGCCGCCGAGCAGTTCCTGAAGGTCTCCACCGACTACGCCCGCTCCTCCCAGGCCCCCGACGCCATGCTGAAGCTCGGCGTCACGCTCAACGCGCTGGGCGCCCGCGAGCAGGCCTGCGCGACGCTGGCCGAACTCGACCGGAAATTCCCGAATGCAGGCAGCGGCGTCCGCCAGGGCGTCGCCCGCGAGCAGAAGCGCGCCCGCTGCGGCGCCTGAGCGACCCGGGCGACCCGGTCCTCGGCGCCCTTCACCCCTGGCTCGACCCGGCCGCGCGCGGCGGGCGGATCGTGCTCCTCGCCGTCTCGGGCGGCCCCGATTCGAGCGCCCTGATGCACGCCGCCGCGAGCCTGCGCGACGCGACCGGCGCGTCCGTGCAGGTCGCCACCGTGAATCATGGTCTGCGCCCGGGCTCCGCCGCGGAGGCCGAGGCCGTCGGCCACGCCGCGCGGGCACACGGCCTCCCCCACGCGATCCTGCCCTGGGTCGGCGCGAAGCCCGGCACCGGCCTGCAGGAAGCGGCTCGAACCGCCCGATACGCCCTGCTCGCCGCCCACGCCGAGGCGGTCGGCGCCGGCCTCGTGCTGACGGGCCATACGCAGGATGACCAAGCCGAGACGGTGCTGATGCGGCTCGCGGCCGGCAGCGGCCCCGCGGGGCTCGCCGGCATGCGCGCCGAGCGGGTTCTCGGCCCCGGCATCGTGCTTGGGCGTCCGTTCCTGCACCTGCCGAAGGCGGCCCTGGTGGCGTGGTGCGAGGCGCGCGGCCTCCCGTATGTGCGCGATCCCGCCAACGCGGATCCGCGCTTCGCCCGCGGTCGCCTGCGCGCGGCCTGGCCGGTCCTGCACCGCGAGGGCCTGACCCCGGCGCGCCTCGCCCGGCTCGCCGAGCGCGCCGCCCGCGACGAGGCCGCCCTCCGGAGCGCGGCGGAGCAGGCCCTCGACGGGATGCGGTCGGGGCCGGAGACGGAGGCGGCCCTATGCCTCGACGGGACCGCCCTGGCGGCGCTGCCGGATGCCGTGGCCCTGCGCTGCCTCGATCTCGCCCTGACTCGGGTCGGCGCTGCGCCGCGCCGACTCGAGCGCCTCGAAACCCTGGTCCTCGAATCGCTGCTGCCGGCCCTGCGCCGCGGCGCGCCGATCCGGCGCTCCCTGGCGGGGTATCTGGTCTCCGCCGACGCCGCCGGGATCGTCCGTCTCACCCCCGCTCCGCAGCGCAAGCAGGGGGGCGCCCCTGCTGCCCTCGCCGCAGGGGTCCCCGAATTACTTGGCAAGGGGGAGCCCCCCGCCTACATTGGTGAAGTGTGCACGGATGGACAGGAACAGCCGCGTGGCGTGTCCGTCCCGGGGGTCGCACGCGCCAAGGATTGATCGATGAACCCGAATTTTCGCAACTTTGCCTTGTGGGTCGTCATCTTCCTGCTGGTGCTGGCCCTCGTCACCCTGTTCCAGAACCCGGGGCACCGGGGCGGCGGCAGCGAGATCGCCTACAGCCAGCTGCTCAACGATGCCGATTCCGGCAAGATCCAGTCGGTGGTGATCTCCGGGCAGGATGTGTCCGGCACCTATGTCGGGGGCGGCAACTTCACGAGCTACGCGCCCAACGACCCGAGCCTGGTCTCCAAGCTCCAGGGCAAGGGCGTCCAGATCACCGCCCGTCCCCCGTCCGACAACACCCCCTGGTTCATCCAGCTGCTGGTGAGCTGGCTGCCGATCCTGGTCTTCATCGGCGCTTGGATCTTCCTCTCGCGCCAGATGCAGTCCGGCGCCGGCCGCGCCATGGGCTTCGGCAAATCGAAGGCGAAGCTCCTGAACGAGGCCCACGGGCGCGTCAGCTTCGACGACGTCGCGGGCGTCGAAGAAGCGAAGGAAGATCTCCAGGAGATCGTGGAATTCCTCCGCGACCCCCAGAAGTTCCAGCGGCTCGGCGGCCGGATCCCCCGCGGCGTGCTGCTCGTCGGCCCGCCCGGCACCGGTAAGACCCTGATCGCCCGGGCGGTCGCGGGCGAGGCCAACGTGCCGTTCTTCACGATCTCGGGCTCCGACTTCGTCGAGATGTTCGTGGGTGTCGGCGCCAGCCGCGTGCGCGACATGTTCGAGCAGGCCAAGAAGAACGCGCCCTGCATCATCTTCATCGACGAGATCGACGCGGTCGGCCGCCACCGCGGCGCCGGCCTCGGCGGCGGCAACGACGAGCGCGAGCAGACCCTGAACCAGCTCCTCGTGGAGATGGACGGGTTCGAGGCCAACGAGGGCGTGATCATCATCGCGGCGACCAACCGCCCCGACGTGCTCGACCCGGCCCTGCTGCGGCCCGGCCGGTTCGACCGCCAGATCATGGTGCCGAACCCGGACGTCACCGGCCGCGAGCGCATCCTGCGGGTCCACGTCCGCAAGGTGCCGCTGGCCCCCGATGTCGATCTCAAGGTCATCGCCCGCGGCACCCCCGGCTTCTCGGGCGCCGACCTGATGAACCTCGTCAACGAATCGGCCCTGCTGGCGGCCCGCCGGGGCAAGCGCATCGTCACGATGCACGAGTTCGAGGACGCCAAGGACAAGGTCATGATGGGCGCGGAGCGGCGCACCCTGGTGATGACCGAGGACGAGAAGCGGCTGACCGCCTATCACGAGGGCGGCCACGCCATCGTGGCGTTCAACGTCCCGGCGACCGACCCGGTGCACAAGGCGACCATCATCCCGCGTGGCCGGGCGCTCGGCATGGTCATGCAGCTGCCGGAGCGCGACAAGCTCTCCATGAGCTTCGAGCAGATGACCTCGCGGCTGGCGATCATGATGGGCGGCCGCATCGCCGAGGAGATGACCTTCGGCCCCGACAAGGTGACCTCCGGCGCCCAGTCGGACATCGAGCAGGCGACCCGGCTCGCCAAGATGATGGTGACCCGCTGGGGCTTCTCGCCCGAGCTCGGCACCGTGGCGTACGGCGACAACAACGACGAGGTCTTCCTCGGCATGTCGATGGGCCGGCAGCAATCGGTCTCCGAGTCGACCGCCCAGAAGATCGATGCCGAGGTGCGCCGTCTCGTCGAGACCGGTCTGGAGGAAGCGCGCCGCATCCTGGCCGAGCACAAGGACGACCTGGAGGCCCTGGCGCAGGGGCTGCTCGAATACGAGACGCTCTCGGGCGACGAGATCCGCAACCTCCTCCGCGGCCAGCCGCCGATCCGCGACGGCGGTGACGTGCCGCCGACCCCGGCCCGGGGCTCCTCGGTCCCCTCGGCGGGGCGGGGACGGCCGAAGGAGAGCGACGGTGGCCTGGAGCCGCAGCCGCAGGCCTGAGGCACTGGCGTTGACGACCATCGGAAGGGGCGCCGCGAGGCGCCCTTTTTCGTGCCGTGCGGCGATTTCAGGCGTCGCTGCCGCGGTCCTTGCAGCCGCCCGCAGCGGGCCTGCAGCGCCGATGCCTCCGTCGGCGGTGCGCTCTCAGGATCGGGCGCAGGTTCCCTCTCCCGGGCGGGAGAGGGACAGGGTGAGGGATCAGGCCGGTCCGAGCGTGCCTCGACGCGGCTACGCGGGGATGGTCCGCCCGATCCTGGTCCGTCGTATCCCTCACCCCGACCCTCTCCCGCACGGGAGTGGGGGCGCGTTGCACTCTCTCATCAGCGGCGGTGTCCGCCCGCAACGCGTGATCATCGGCGCATCGCCCGTGACAAACCGGCCCTCCTGTCGGCGGATCGACGCCGTCAGCTTGGCCGGAGGCTCGGCGTCGTCCGACGAATCGGGAACACAGAACCCGTTCCACAGGCCGTAGCGAGATCCCGATGCCGGTCTCGACCTATCTCGTCGTCGCCCTGGGCGCCGTCGTCGCCGGCTTCGTGCAGGGTCTGTCGGGCTTCGCGTTCGGGCTCACCGCCCTGTCGTTCTGGGCCTGGGTGATCGACCCGCAGCTCGCCGCCGTGCTCGCCGTCTCCGGTGCCTTCACGGGCCAGGTCATCGCGGCGGTCTCGGTCCGGCGCGGGTTCGAGCCCAGGCGCCTTGCGCCCTTCATCCTCGGCGGCCTCGCCGGCATCCCCCTCGGCGTCCTCCTGCTGCCGCGGCTCGACGCCGACGGGTTCAAGATGGTCCTCGGCCTCCTGCTCATGGTCTGGTGCCCGACCATGCTGCTCGCCCGGAACCTGCCGCGGATCACGGCCGGCGGCCGGCTCGCCGACGCCGCGGTGGGCCTCGGCGGCGGGATGATGGGCGGGCTCGGCGGCTTCACGGGCGTGCTGCCGACCCTCTGGTGCACCCTGCGCCGCTACGAGCGCGACGTGCAGCGCTCGGTGATCCAGAACTTCAACCTCGCGATGCTCAGCGTGACCCTGGCGACCTACCTCGCCGCGGGGCTCGTCACCCGGGCGACGCTGCCGATGCTGGCGGTGATCCTGCCGGCGATGCTGGTCCCGACCCTGCTCGGCACCCGGATCTATCTCGGCATCAGCGAGGTCGCCTTCCGCCGGCTCGTGCTCGGCCTGCTGACCGTCGCGGGCCTCGCGCTGGTCTCTGCCTCGGCGCCGCGGCTCCTGCAGCGCGCCGGGCGCCCCATTTCGACCGCCTTTGTCGGGGACCACCCCATTGACTCTGCCGGCCGGTGAGCCGCCTGCGGGCGCGATAATCTGCTAAGCTGTGCCCGGTCAGCGAAACCGGGCGCCGGAGACGTGATGGTGCGCAAGTATTTCGGAACCGACGGCATCCGGGGCCGGGCCAACGGGGTGATCACCCCGGAGCTCGCCCTCAAGGTCGGGCAGGCCGCCGGGCTCGTGTTCCAGCGCGGCGACCACCGGCACCGGGTGGTGATCGGCAAGGACACGCGCCTCTCCGGCTACATGATCGAGACCGCCCTTGTGGCGGGCTTCACCTCGGTGGGCATGGACGTGCTGCTGCTCGGGCCTGTGCCGACGCCGGCCGTGGCGATGCTGACCCGCTCCATGCGGGCCGATCTCGGCGTGATGATCTCGGCCTCGCACAACCCGTTCGAGGACAACGGCATCAAGCTGTTCGGCCCCGACGGGTTCAAGCTCAACGACGCGATCGAGCACGAGATCGAGGGGCTGATCGACGCCGACATGCACAAGCGCCTCTCCGGCTCGAACAACCTCGGCCGGGCCAAGCGCATCGAGAGCGTGCATGCCCGCTACATCGAGTTCGCCAAGCGGACCCTGCCGCGGCAGGTGACCCTGGACGGGCTGCGGGTGGTGGTCGACTGCGCCAACGGCGCGGCCTACCGGGTCGCCCCCGAGACCCTGTGGGAACTCGGTGCCGAGGTCATCGCCATCGGCACCGAGCCGGACGGGTTCAACATCAACCGGGATGTCGGCTCGACCGCCCCGGCCGCGCTGGTCGACATGGTCCGCGAGCGCCGGGCCGATATCGGCATCGCCCTGGACGGCGACGCCGACCGGGTGCTGATCGTCGACGAGAAGGGGCAGGTGGTCGATGGCGACCAGCTCATGGCCGTCGTGGCGCGCTCCTGGCAGGAGGACGAGCGCCTCACGCAGCCAGGCGTGGTCGCCACGATCATGTCGAATCTCGGCCTGGAGCGCTATCTCGGCGGCCTCGGGCTGACGCTGGCCCGCACCGCCGTGGGCGATCGCTACGTCCTCGAGCACATGCGCGCGCACGGCTACAATCTCGGCGGCGAGCAGTCCGGCCACATCATCATGTCGGACTACACGACCACCGGCGACGGCCTCGTGGCGGCGCTGCAACTCCTGAGCGTGGTGCAGCGCCAGGGCCGGCCGGTGAGCGAGGTCTGCCACTGTTTCGATCCGCTGCCGCAGATCCTCAAGAACGTCCGCTACGGCAGCGGCGAGCCCCTGCGCCAGGACAGCGTGGTCAGCGCCATCGAGCACGCCCGCGAGCGGCTCGGCAATGCCGGCCGCCTGGTGATCCGCCCCTCGGGCACTGAGCCGGTGATCCGCGTCATGGCCGAGGGCGACGACCGCGGCCTCGTCACCGCGGTGGTCGACGAGGTGGTCGACGCCGTCGCCCGGGCCGCGGCCTGACCGGTCAGGCCGGTTCGTAGGCGGCGCGCAGCTCCGCGGGTGCGGTCGTCCGCCACGCCGCCAGCAGCGCCGCCCGCAGGATCTCCTCCGCGCAGGGGTCGAGGTCGAGATTGGTCCAGCCCCGGCGCCCCCAGGCGCCGTCCAGGGGCGTGAACAGGTCCGGCTCGGCCTCGCACAGGGCGGCCTGATCCGCGGGCGCGAGGCGCAGCACCACCCGCGCCTCCTCGACCCACAGGGTCGCGAAGACCCGGCCGCCGACCCGGACATCCGGGTTGCCGCTGTGGGCGCCGGCCACCGCCTCGGGCAGCATCAGCGCCAGGATGCGCACGTCCTCGGGACCCATGCCGGTCTCAGCCCGTTCGAGGCCCGGGCGCCCGGGCGGCGGTGATCGGATCGCTCATGGATTCCTTCCACGACAGATGAACCGGACCGACGTGAAGAGGCGATGTGGCGAGCTGATGCCACGGAGACAAGCAACGCGCGCCCGAATGACCGCTTCGACAGGTCGGCAACGGATGTGCAAGCCTAACATTTAACGTTAAGCCGGATTTAAGACGTTGCTCGCATCCTTCACGCCGTACCCCGAGACCGCACGCCGCGCGTCCGGCTCACGAGTCCAGTGAAGGAATCCCTATGGCCCGCTCCAAGCTGAACGCTTTGGTGCGTAGCCTGACGCTCGCGGCGAGCGTCGGCGCGCCCTGCCTCGCCGCGGCCGCGGATCTGATGCTTCCGCCGCCCCCGCCGCCTCCGCCCCCGCCGATCGAGGTCGGCGGCGGCTGGTACCTGCGCGGCGACGTCGGCGCGAGCATCTACACCCGTCCGCGCTACAGCGACGCCTACGACTACACCGGCTATGCCGAGTCCAACCGCGCCTTCGGCAACGCGGTCGGCGGCGGCGGCTTCGCGGGCGTCGGCGTCGGCTACCAGTTCACCCCGTTCCTGCGCGGCGACATCACCGGCGAGTACCGCTACTCCACCGGCCTGCGCGGCAGCGAGTATTACAAGGGTCCGGATTTCGACAACGGCCTCGGCTCGTACGGGGTGAACAAGTCGAGCGGGCACTTCGATTCCGCGGTGGTCCTCGCCAACGCCTATTTCGACCTCGGCACTTGGTACGGCATCACGCCGTTCATCGGCGGCGGCGTCGGCTACGCCTTCAACCATGTCTCGAGCTACTCGACCAACCAGCAGTTCACCAGCCCGACCTACGGCTACGATTATGGGAACCCGATCTACGGCTGCGGCTGCGGACAACCGTCCTACAACTACGCCCCGGTCTACGACGCGAACGGCAACGCGGTCTACAACACCAACAGCGGCAGCAAGTTCTACAAGGACAAGACCAGCGGCAGCTTCGCCTGGGCGCTCCATGCCGGTCTCGCCTACAACGTGACCGACGCGCTGAAGATCGAGCTGGCCTACCGCTACCTGAACCTCGGCAAGGCCGAGACCGGACCGGGCTTCGTGCCGTGCTGCACCGGCAGCCTGCAGGCGATCAAGGTCAAGGACATCGAGGCGCACGACGTGAAGATCGGCCTGCGCTACTACCTCGGCGGCCTCGTCGCAGCGCCGCTGCCGCCGCTGATGCCGGAGCCGGTCCCCGGCCCGCTGGTGCGCAAGTACTGAGAACGGGCGGATCACATCCCGGTCGCGCACCGCGCGCGATCGGACCGGCCAGCGATGACGGCGCGGAGGGTCTCCGCGCCGTTTCGCGTTTCCGAACCGCCTCGCGGCCCACGGGGACAGTTCGGATTCATGGCCCGCGAAGTCACGGACAGACCGAATCGGGATACAGATATTGGGATCGAGCAACGGAGAATTAAGGTTACCGGCTTATCACCGTATCGAGGCCCGATCCGCCGACCGTCTCTTCCAGTCCCAGGGCGATCCCGATGCGTACCGTCACCTTCCCGCTGCTGGCGGTTCTCGGTCTCTGCGGCATGAACACCGCCCGGGCCGCCGATCTGGATTACGATTACCTGCGCGGCGCCGAGTACGACCCGGTCCCGGCTCCGGTGGTCGACTGGAGCGGCGTGTATCTGGGCGGCCACGGGGGGTATACCTCGGGTGGCCTCGCGCAGCGCGACGCGATGCAGTCCACGCTGGCGAACTACTTCAGCTATCGCGATATCGAGAGCGAGTTCAGCGTCTCGAAATTCCTGTCGCTCCCCGGGACCCGGACGCATGGAGCCAGCTTCGGCGCCTTCGCCGGGTTCAACGTGCAGTTCGACGACATCGTCCTCGGTATCGAGGCCGACTACACGCACACGGACCAGAACAGCTGGTCGACCAACAGTATCAGCCGCATCGTGACGACATCCGGAGGCAACTCCGAGACCGTGTATCTGTCCGGAACGTCGAACACGCGCATCGACGATTACGGCAGCATCAGAGCCCGGGCCGGCTACGCGTTCGGCAACCTGCTCCCCTACGTCACCGCCGGCGCGGCGATCGGCCAGGTGACGATCAACGACACCGTGGCGGTCCAGAATTACGGTTACAGCGCCACCACCTACGCGGCGAACCAGGCCCTAACGACCGGGCTTCCCGCGGCGGTCTACAATCACGGCTACGCGAGCTTCAATCCGAATTTCCCCCTCAACCGCTCGACGCCGGCCGGACAGGGTGTCCAGACCATCCCGTACGCGCCGACGACCCTGACGGCCAATGCGCGGACCAAGACCATCGGCGGCGTCGCGCTCGGCTTCGGCCTGGAATACGCCATCACGCCCAACATCCTGGTGCGCGGCGAGTACCAGTACGTGCGGTTCCAGGACTTCAACGGCCACAAGGCCGAGTTGAACACCGTCCGGGGCGGCGCGGCCGTGAAGTTCTGATCACGCCTCCCGCACCGGCCGGATCCCGACCATGACAGACCGTCTCCTCGCACCGCGGTCCCTGACGGCCCGCACGGCACTCCTCGTCGGTCTCGTGCTCGCCCATGGACCGGCCTCCGCCGGATCCGGGCGGCGCATTACGGTCCGTTCCCCGGCCCCGCACGTTCTGCGGGTGCGGCCTGTGCCGGCCGTCCCGCCGACCGTGCTGGTGCGTGGCTACCTGCCGCGCAACCACAACGTCCCGATGTACAACGAGCCGCCCCGCCGCGAGCCGGCGTGGTGACGGCCGCGGGTCGGCCTCAGCTCTCCAGCTCGCTGTCCCAGTACAGGTAGTCGAGCCAGGTGTGGTGGTACTGGCGGTGGTCGAACTCGGGCTGCCGGTGGTGCAGCTCGTAGCGCGTCGGCCGGCGCGGCTCGGTCATCAGCGGCATGTCCGCCTCGGCCGGCGTGCGGTTGGCCTTGCGCAGGTTGCAGGGCGAGCAGGCCGCCACGACGTTCTCCCAGCTCGACAGGCCGCCCCTCGAGCGCGGCACCACGTGGTCGAAGGTCAGGCCCCCCGAGGGCAGCCGCAGGCCGCAATACTGGCAGCTGAACCCGTCGCGCAGGTAGATGTTGTAGCGGGTGAAGGCCGGGCTGCGGGCGAGCGCCACGTAGTTCTTCAGGGCCACCACGCTCGGCACGCGCAGGGACCGCGAGGGCGAGCGCGCCTCGACGTCGTAGCTCGCCACCAGGGTGACGCGATCGAGGAACAGGGCCGTGAAGGCGTCCTTCCACGACCAGAGGGAGAGCGGATTGTACGAGAGCGGCCGGTAATCCGCATTCAGGACGAGGGTTTGGAGATCCATCATCGGCGGGACTCTTCGGACTGGCTCTGGCGCGGGGAACGCGCGGGACCACGCCTGCGCCCCGCCGGCCCGTCCGAACCGGCCGGGGGCCGATGCAGGACGAGCCGGCGCGCGGGACGACGGCTTGACGGGAGAGGCGGAGGGAACAACAGGGCGGCGGGCCGGCGCGCGGGGGCGCCGGTCGAGGCGGTAGCATCCGGAACGCGGCCGGGCCGGGCCGGTATCGCCACCAGCCGCGCCCTTTCGCGTAGCAACGAAAAGGCCCTGTCCATCAGGTGTTCATCTAATCCCAGCGTGACACCCTTGTGAAGCTTTTCCGGATGGGCCGCGGGGACGCACCCACAGCCGGCCGGCCGGCGCCGAATCCGGCCCGGGGCGGGCAGGGGCACGGTTTCGCCCTATTGCTCGCCCAGAGCGGCGGGCCGCCAGGAGGCCTGCCCGGTCCCCGATCGCCGCCGATTCGCCGAGGCCGGATTCCGACCGGCCGCCGCGCGCCCGACGAGAGGTTGCTCATGCATCGTATCCCAGCGCGGACCCGGCCGCCGCAGGGCGCCCCGCGCCCGTCCCTCGTGCTTGCCCTGCTCGCCGCGCTGGTGTTCGGAACCCCGGCGGCCCTGCCCCTGCCGGCCCGCGCCCAGGATCCGGCGGCCGCCGGCAAGTCCGCGGGCGACAAGCCCGCCGATGCCAAGGCCACGGACGCCAAGGCCACGGACGCCAAGGCCACGGACGCCAAGGCCACGGACGCCAAATCCCAGGAGACCAAGTCGCCCGCGGCGAAGCCCGCCGCCCCGCCCGCCGCCGCCCCAGTCGAGGTCCCCGAGCAGTTCAAGGTGGTCCGGGCCAAGCTCGACGCCGCCAAGGCCGAACTCGACGCCCGCGAGAAGCAGCTCGGTCATACGGACCTGACGGTGGTCGACCTCACCGCCATCCGCGACAGCGCCGCCACCGTCACCGAGGAGATCCGCACCCTGGTCACCCGGCTCGACGCGCCGCTCGAGGCCGCGCGCGAGCGGCTCGCCCAGCTCGGCCCGAAGCCGAAGGATACCCAGGAGAGCGCCGACGTGGCCCAGCAGCGCGTGGAGCGCGAGGCCGCGGTCACCCGCATCGACGAGACCCAGCGCCTCGCCCGATCCCTGGTGGTGCAGGGCGACCAGATCGTCGACCGGGTCTCGAACCGGCGCCGCGAATCCTTCACCCGCGACCTGTTCCAGCGCTCCCAGCCCCTGGCCGGCCCGGGCCTCTGGACCAAGGTGATGAGCGACGTGCCCCGGGACACGCGCGCCCTCCAGAGCGCGGTCTCCGATATCGGGCTGCTGTTCACCCGCAACGGCAGCATCGGCAATCTGCTGCTCCTGGGGCTCGCCTTCGGGATCTCGATCGCGCTGTATTTCGGCCGGCGCAACATCGCCCCCCGGGGCGCCCGCCGGGACGCGGCCCGGACCGATCCGTCGCGGCGCGCCGTGATGCTCGCCGCCTGGCGGGTGATCCTGCTCGGCACGGTGCCGGCGGTGGCCGGCTCCTACGCGGTCTACTACGCCCTGGACGCCACCAACCTGCTGCCGTCCCGGCTCCTGCCGGTGGCGGCCGCGATCCTCGGGGGGCTCGCCTTCATCGCCTTCGTGGAGGCCCTCTGCGACGGGCTGCTCAGCCCCGAGAAACCGGCGTGGCGGCCCGCCCCGGTGAGCGACGCGGCGGCCACGCGCCTGACCCGCCTCGCGGTCGGCATCGCCACGGTGATCACCGTGGTGAAGTCCGTGGAGGCCCTGAATTCCGGGATCTCGGCGGCCCTGCCGATCTCCATCGCCACGCGGGGCCTGGGCGCCGTGGCTACGGCCCTGATCCTGGCGGTCGGCCTGCACCGGTTCGCCGATACCGAGCAGGAGGAGGAGGCCTGCTTCGGCCCCTACGTGCCGACCAAGACCACCACGGGCATCGGCGGGCCGGCGCGGCTGCTCGGCTGGGCCGCGGTGGCGCTGATCGGGCTCGGCGCGCTGGTGGGCTACGTCGCCTTCGCGGCCTTCCTGATCGACCAGCTGATCTGGGACGCGGCCGTCCTCGTGCTGCTCTACCTGCTGGTCCAGAGCGTCGACATCTTCGTCGGCCGCGCGCTCAGCGACGAGACCCGGCTCGCCACCACGCTCCAGGCCAATACCGGCCTGCGCAAGCGCTCGCTCAACCAGATCTCGGTCCTGACGACCGGCGCCACCCGGCTCGTCCTGTTCCTGGCGGCCGCGGTCCTCGTGCTGGCGCCCTGGGGGCTCGACTCCACCGACATCGTCTCGTCGGTCCGGCAGGCCTTCTTCGGCTTCAAGGTCGGCGACGTCACGATCTCGCTCTCGAGCATCGCCTTCGGGATCGGCATCCTGATGGTCGGCGTGTTCATCACCCGCGGGGTGCAGCGCTGGCTGGAGAACACCTACCTGCCGGCCACCGACCTCGACGCGGGCCTGCGCAACTCCATCACCACGGTGGCGGGCTATTGCGGCTTCCTGATCGCGCTGGCGCTCGCCTTCTCGTATCTGGGCCTGAGCCTGGAGAAGCTCACCATCGTGGCCGGCGCCCTGTCGGTCGGTATCGGCTTCGGTCTGCAGTCGATCGTCAACAACTTCGTCTCCGGCCTGCTGCTCCTCTGGGAGCGCCCGATCCGGGTCGGCGACCAGGTGGTGATCGGCGACCAGGAGGGCATCGTGAAGCGGATCTCGGTGCGCTCCACCGAGATCCAGACCTTCGACCGCTCGGCCGTGATCGTGCCGAACTCCAATCTGATCTCCGGGGTCGTCAAGAACCGGGTGCGGGGCGACCGCTCGGGCCGGGTCAGCATCACGGTCAGCGTGCTGCGCAACCAGGATCCGGTACGGGCCGCCGAGATGATCGTCGGCTGCGCGCAGGCCCATGCCGACGTGCTCAAGGATCCCGCGCCCCGGGTGGTGTTCAAGAAGATCGGCGACCCGTTCCTGGAATTCGAGCTGCTGGTCTGGATCGTCGACGTCAGCCTCGGCCAGAAGGTGCTGACCGACCTGAACTTCTCCGTCTTCGCGACCCTGTCGGAGGCGTCCTTCATCCCGCCCCTCGGCCCCGGCTCCAGCATCGTGACCGTGCAGGGCCTCGACACGATGCAGAGCGCCATGGGCGAGATCGCCAGCCGCTTCATCCTGCCGGCGGCGGCGCCCGAGGGCGGCGATTCAGCCCGCGCCCAGCGTGACCGCGGCCTGCGCAGCGCCGGCGGCTGACCGGCCGCCGCCGGCCGCGAGCCGGACGGCGTTCCCGCCCGCAGCCTTGGCGGCATAGAGCGCCGCGTCCGCCCGGCCGAACAGCCGGGTCCGGGAGCCGCCGCCCGTCGCGATCCCCACGGAGGCGCCGATCCGCAGGACGTGGCCGCGATACGGGATCGGCCGGCTCAGCGCGGCGACGATGTGCCGGCCGCTCTGGGCCAGGGCGCAGGGGTCCACGGGCGCCCGCACGAGCACGGCGAATTCGTCGCCGCCGATGCGCGCCACCAGCGCCGCATCCCCGCAGACGGCGGCGAGCCGCGCGGCGGACCGCTGGATGCACAGGTCACCGGCCGCGTGGCCGTAGACGTCGTTGACCGGCTTGAACCCGTCGAGGTCGATGAGGATCAGGGCGCCGAGGGGATCCGGGGCGGAGCCGGCCGTCCCGGCGTCGAACTGCGCCTCGAAGGCGCGGCGGTTCGCCAGCCCGGTGAGGGGGTCGCGGTCGGCGCGCCGGCTCAGCTCGGACAGCCGGGCGATCTCCTCCGTGATGTCCTGCTTGGTCCCGAAGAGCCGGGCGGCCCGACCGCCTTCGGTCTCGACCGACGCGCGGATCCGGATCCAGCGCGGCCGGCCCCCGGCGGTGCGGATCTCGGCATCGAGCCGAAAGCTCGCCTGCCCGGTGATCGCCCGCTGGCGGATCGTCTCCAGCAGGCGCCGCGAGGCCGGCTCGTAGAAGTCCAGGATTTTTTCGCGGTGCAGCGCGCTGCCCCAGGGGATGCCGAACAGGTCGTGGACGCCCCCGGACCATTCGAGGGCGCCGTCGGCCAGTCTGCAGGACCACAGGCCTGTCCCGGTCGCCGCCAGCACGCGCTCCTGATGCGCCAGCACGCACGCTTGATGCGCCAGAGCATACTCTTGGCGCGCCAGCAGACCGGCCTGCTGCCGGATGACCGCCTGCTGCAACGCGCGCTCCGGCCCGGCGTGGGAGTCAGGGGCGGGGGCCGGCCCGAGCAGCGCCGACGCCGCGGCGCTCCCGCCGATAGCTGGATCGGGGGCCGTTTCCGCCAGGGCAGGGGAACGCTCGGTGGTCATGTCCGGGCGAGATTAGGCGCAAGGCCTTTGAGGAAGCCCTAACCGGCCGTGCGCGTCGGCCGGCGCGCGCCTATATGCTGTCCGGGCGGCGGGGCCGTCGCGGAGGCGGGTGAGACGTGAAGAGACGCGATCGGGACGGTCGACAGGCTGGACGCGGGCTCGGCCGGATGCTGCGGCGGGGGACGGGCGCGGTCGCGCTGGCCGCCGCGGCGGTGCTCGGCGGCTGCGCCAGCCAGGCGCCGACCAGCGCGGCGCTGCCGAGCATCTACCTGCCGCTGGCCAGCAACAGCGCGCATGTCGACGTCGAGGCGGCCCGCGACATGATCTCGTCCTATCGCCGCAATCGCGGCGCGCCGCCGCTGACGGTCGATCCCGAATTGCAGCGGCTCGCCGAGGCCGAGGCGGCCGCGATGGCGCTGGCCGACCGGCCGAGCCGGGCACAGACCGTCAAGGGCGCCGTGGAGCGGCTCGGCTACGCGGACGTGAACGCCAACCTCTCGGCGGGCTACCACACCCTGGCCGAGGCCTTCTCCGGCTGGCGCGAGAGCCCCCCGCACGACGCCACCATGCTGGCGCCCCGGGCGACCAAGATGGGGATCGCCACCGCCTACGCGCCGGGCTCGAAGTACAAGGTCTACTGGGCGCTGCTCACGGCCAAGTAGGCGTGCGCGACCGGGGCGATGATGGTCCCGCTTCAGCCCGGGCGGGGCGCGACGCGCTGCCGCGCGGGAGCGGGGACCCGCGCCCCATCCGGACGGCGCGGTCGGATCGCGATCGCGCTCCTGGACGCTGCGGCCGCCGCGGAGGTCCCTACGGCAGCCCCTTCACGTTCGGCACCGGCGGCGCCTCCTTGAGCAGGGTCACGGTCACGCGGCGGTTGGCCGGGATGTAGGGATTGTCGGGGAACATCGGCTCGGTGTCGGCCTTGCCGGCGACCGACGCGAACCGGTCGTCCGGGACGCCCGCCCCCGCCAGGATCTCTCGGACGCTGACCGCGCGGCCCGCCGACAGCTCCCAGGGGGGCGCGGCCGGACGCCGGCCGGGCCGGTCCGAGGCGGTGTAACCCGTGACGGCGATGCGGTTGGGCAACTGCCGCAGGGCCGGCCCGAGCTTCTCCAGGAGCTGGCGGGTGCGGTCGTTGGGCCGGGTCGAGCCCTCCGGAAACATCGAGCGCCCGTCCTGGTCGACGATCGACACGTCGAGCCCGTGTTCGGTCTTGGCGATCACGACGTTCTTGGACAGCTCTGCGAAGTCCGGCAGGCTCTGCAGGGCCTGCCGCAGGGAGGCGGCCGCGAGGCCGAAATTCTCGGGCTCCCCGGTGTCGGTGAGGCCGAACTCGCTGCTCTTGTTGAGCCGCGACGGGGTCGTGCGGTCGGTGGCCTGCTCGGGGGGGATGTCGCGCAGGTACTTCACGTGGTCGGCCGCCGGCAGGCCGTCGGACTCGATGATGCCGGCGAACTTCGATTCCTTGTTGACGCCGAAGGCGTCGCGCATCGAGCCCGCGACCATCTGCATCTTCTTCTGGTCCTGCGTGGAATAGGCCGCGACCATCACGAAGAAGCTCATCAGCAGCGCCATCAGGTCGGCGAAGGTGACGAACCAGCCGTGGCCGCCATGGGCGCCGCCGCGCTTCTTCTTGGCCATGTTACGCGGCCTGCTCCATCAGGGCCTCGCGATGGTTGTGCGGCAGGTAGGCGACCAGCATCTCGCGCACCAGCGTCGGGCTCTTCTGGTCGCGGATCATCAGGATGCCGTCGATGATCAGCGAGCGCGACACGTCCTCCTCCTCGAGCTTCACGTGCAGCTTGTCGGCCAGCGGCAGGGTGACCAGGTTGGCGATCACGGCGCCGTACAGGGTGGCGAGCAGCGCGGTCGCCATGGCGGGACCGAGCTTCGAGGGGTCGGACATGTTGGCGAACATCGCCACCATGCCGAGAATCGTGCCGATCATGCCCCAGGCCGGGGCGCAGTCGCCGTAGGCGCGGTAGACCTTCGAGCCCTCGTCGAGATGCATCAGGAAGTTGTCGCGGTCCCGCTCCATCGTGTCGCGGATGAACTCGCGGTCGTAGCCGTCGGCGATGTAGCGCGCGCCCTGGGCCAGGAACGGGTCGGAGATCTCCATGTTCTCCAGCGCCATCGGGCCGGACTTCCGCACCACGTCGGCGATCTTGGTGATCTCCTCGATCAGCTCCTGGGGCTTCACCGAGCGCATCATGAAGGCGAAGCGCAGGCCCATGGGCAGGCCGTGCAGGATCACCGAGAAGGGGAAGCGGATCATCGTGGCCGCGGTCGCGCCGCCGAACACCACCACCACCGCGTGCTCCGACGCGTAGGCGCCGAAATGCCCGCCATCGAGCATGATCAGCCCGACCACGACGCCGAGGCCCGAAAGCAGGCCGAGTGCGGTTGCGAGATCCATGAGGCGAAGCCCGATGCCGATTCGTTCAGGAAAGTCGGATCCCGGGGGCGGAAGACGGCCGGGCTGCCCACAGGATTAGGAAATCTTGCTGAACGAACCGTAAAGACGACCGTTTCCAACCTGTATCAGTCCGTCATCGCCCGTTCAGGCGCGGGACGGCATACCCGTTTCCCAAGAGGGGTTTGACCTGGATACGGCACGGATGCCGGCCGGGCGGGACCCGTCGGAGACGGCGTGAGACCCGGGTCACACGGGCCGCGCCAGGGGTGGCGGAGCGGTAAGATGGTTCGTCTGTACGGGCGGGTCCTGGGATTCCTGAAGGCGGAGCGGCGGCTGGCCATAGGCTTGGCCGCGACCAACGTCGTGCTGGCGATCGCGGCCTTCGCCGAGCCCCTGCTGATGGGCCGGATCATCGACCAGCTGACCCATCTCCAGCGCGGCGGCGACGCCATGGGCACGATGCTGCCCCTGCTCGCCGCCTGGGTGGCGTTCGGCTTCTTCACCATCGCGGCGGGCGTGTTCATCGCCCTCCACGCCGACCGGCTCGCCCACCGCAACCGCCTGTCGTCGATGGCGAGCTACTTCGAGCACGTCCTCGACCTGCCGCTCGCCTTCCACTCGGCCAACCATTCCGGCCGCGTCCTGAAGGCGATGCTGGAGGGCACGAACGGCATGGCGTGGCTGTGGCTCGGCTTCTTCCGCGACCACCTCGTCGCCCTGGTCTCGCTCGGCGTGCTCCTGCCGATGACCCTGTTCATCAACTGGCAGCTCGGCTCGATCCTGGTGGTGCTGGTGCTCGCCTTCACGGCGCTCACCACGTTCGTGATGCGCCGGACCGAGGCGCTCCAGGGGCAGGTCGAGGAATTCAATTCGGGGCTCGCCGCCCACGCCTCGGACGCGCTCGGCAACGTCGCGGTGATCCAGTCCTTCACCCGCGCCAAGGCCGAGAAGGAGGCGATGCGCGGCATCATCACCAACCTGCTGGCCGCGCAGATCCCGGTCCTGTCCTGGTGGGCGCTCGCCAACGTGGCGACCCGCGCCTCGGCGACCATCACCATGACGGCGATCTTCGTCACCGGCATCTGGCTCTACCAGGCCGGCACCACCACGGTGGGCGAGGTCGTGGCCTTCATGAGCCTCGCCACCGCCTTCGTGGCGCGCCTCGACCACGTGGTCGGCTTCGTGAACGGCCTGTTCCAGCAGGCGCCCAAGATCGCCGAGTTCTTCGAGATCTACGACACCGTCCCGTCGGTGGCCGACCGGCCGCATGCCCGGCAGGTCGCGCGCTTCGAGGGCGAAGTCACCTTCGAGGACGTCGCCTTCTCGTACGATGGCCGCCGCAGCGCCCTCGACGGCGTCTCGTTCTCGGCGCGGCCCGGCGAGACGATCGCCCTGGTGGGCACCACCGGCTCGGGCAAGTCGACGACGCTGGGGCTCCTGCACCGCAGCTTCGACCCGGCCGCCGGTGCGATCCGCATCGACGGGATGGACATCCGCGACGTCGGCCTCGCCTCCCTGCGCCACAACATCGGCGTGGTGTTCCAGGAGCCGATGCTGTTCGCCCGCTCGATCCGCGAGAACCTGCAGGTCGGCTGCCCGGACGCCACCGACGCCGAGATGCTCGATGCCCTGGAGCGGGCGCAGGCCAGCGCCTTCATGGCGCGCCAGCCCGCCGGGCTCGACACGGTCATCGGCGAGCGCGGCCGGTCGCTGTCGGGCGGCGAGCGCCAGCGGCTCTCGATCGCCCGGGCGCTCCTGAAGAACCCGCCGATCCTGATCCTCGACGAGGCCACCTCGGCGCTGGACGCCGCCACCGAGCGCAAGCTCCAGGGCGCGCTGGAGACCGTGATGGCGGGGCGGACCACCTTCGTGATCGCCCACCGCCTCGCGACGATCCGCAACGCCGACCGCATCCTGGTGTTCCACGAGGGCCGGATCGTCGAGGCCGGGACCTTCGACGCGCTGGTGGCCGAGGGCGGCCGCTTCGCCGAACTCGCCCGGGCGCAGTTCATGGCCGCGGAGGCGGAGGACGACGACGGGCTGGCGCTGGCGGCGTGAGGCCGGTCTGCCGCGGGCACGCCGTGGTCAGGGTGCGGCGTCCCCCCACCCGATCCGCCTGAAGAACCCCGCGATCGCCTCCGCCGCCCGGTCGGGATCCTCCCGGTGGGGGAAGTGCCCCACCCCCGGAAAGAGCGCCAGATCGAGATCGGAAAAGGTCTCGCCCAGGCGGTCGGTCCAGGCAAAGGGAAAGATCGGATCGTGCTCGGCCCAGCGCACGCAGGTCGGCACGCCGATCGGGAGCAGGGGCGGGGCCTCGCCCTTGAGCATCGCGATCCGCCCGGCATGGGCGGCCCGGTAATGCGCGAAGCCGCCCGCGAGGTTGCCGGGCTTGAGGAACGTGTCCACGAAGGCGTCCAGCACCGGATCGAACGCATCCTTCCGGTGCGACCAGTGGCGCAGGAAGTGGCCGATATAGGCGGCGCAGCTCGCCCGGCCGGCGCCCACCAGCGTCACCGCCAGGTCCATCTGGTTGAAGGACTGGTACCAGATCTCGCTGAGGCGGTCCGGTGCTCCCAGGCGGGGGCCGATCCCCGGATAGACGAAGTCGAACAGGAACAGGCCGGCGCAGCGCTCCGGGTTCGCCCGTGCCAGCGCCTGGATCACCGCCCCGCCGACGTCATGGCCGACGATGCCGGCGCGGTCGATCCCGAGGGCGTCGAGCAGCGCCACCATGTCGGCGGCCTGATCGGCCGGCCCGAAGGGACCCTCCGGCTTGTCGCTGTCACCGAAGCCACGCAGATCCGGGGCGATCAGGGTGTGGCGGGCGGCGAGCCGTCGCATCACGGGCTCCCAGGTCAGCCAGTATTCCGGCCAGCCGTGGAGCAGGAGCAGCGGCGCCCCCGTGCCGCAGCGCGCGACGTGCAGAGCGGCGCCGTTCGCGCGCACCGTCAGGTGCTCGATCCGGTCCATCGTCCCTCCATCTCGGCCCGCCGGGCCAGCATCTTCGCCTGCAGGCGGCTGCGGCGGGCGGCGATCACCGTGCCGTTGATCTCGCCGCCGAACAGGAACATGGCGGCGAGCCAGTAGAGGAACACCAGGAACACCATCGCGGTGGCCAGACCGCCGTAGGTCGACGCGTAGGCGTTGGAGAACCGGTCGAGGTAGTAGCCGAAGCCGAGGCCGGCGAAGAACCACAGGATGAGCGTCACCCCGATCCCCGGCAGCACCGACAGGATCGAGCGCCGCCCGGCCGCCACGAACTTGTGGGCGATGACCAGGACGACGGCCAGCAGCAGGGCCGTGACGCCGATCCGCCCGATCGCCACCGTGAGGCTCAGGGGCTCCAGCCCGGGCGCCACCAGCACGACGTTGCGCCAGATCAGCGGCCCCAGCACCACGAGCAGCGCGAAGGCCAGCATCGCGAAGGCGCCGCAGATCACGTAGCCGATCGATTCGAGCCGGGTCAGCCACCAGGGCCGGCTCTCCCGCAGGCCGTAGGCCCGGTTCAGCCCGACCCGCAGGCTCTCGACCCCCGAGGAGGAGAAGTACAGGGCGAACAGGGCGCCCAGCGTCAGCACGCCGCTGCGCTGCTCGGTGAGCACCCGGTGGACCTCGCCGACGATCGGCTTGGCGATCTCCCGCGGCCACGCATCGAAGATCAGGATTCCGGCCTCGTCGGCCAGCGACTGCGTGCCGAACAGGCCGGCGAGCGCCGCCAGCAGGATCAGGAACGGGAACAGCGACGTCAGCGTCGAGAGCGCGATGTGGCTCGCGATCGCCCAGCCGTCATGGGCGACGAAGCGCTGCGCGGCGAGGCCCGCGACCTCGAATCGGCTGCGGAGAGATTTCACGGGTGTCCAACGATCCTCGGGCGGAGCGGACCGCCGATGAACGGCGCCCGAGCCCGCCCGTCAACGCCGCCGGCCCGATCCGGTCCCGATCGCCGACCGGTGAAGCGCCCGCGCCACGCCGGGGTACCGGATGCGGATCGCTGTTGCGCCTCGCCGCCGCGATGCCCCTTAAGATAACGCCATGCTGAAGCCCGCACGCCCGTCGAGTCTCGCGTCCGGCGCCCTTCCGGCGCTGTTCATCCCGATCTGGGCCACGGGCTTCATCTCTGCCCGGGCGGTGGTGCCGCACGTCGACCCGCTGGCCTTCACGGCCGTCCGCTTCACGGCCGTCGCCCTGGTGCTGGCCGGGATCGCCGCGGCCTCCCGGGTGCGCTGGCCGGGGGACCGGGCGGGCTGGCGCGACCCCGTCATCGCGGGATTCCTGATGCAGGGGGTCTACCTGTCGGGGGTGTTCTGGGCGGTGAGCCACGGGCTGCCGGCCGGGATCGCGGCGCTGGTCGGCAGCCTCCAGCCGCTGCTCACCGCCCTCCTGGCGCGTCCGCTGCTCGGCGAGCGTGTCAGCGGGCGGCGGGCGGTGGGCATCCTCCTGGGCTTTGCCGGCACGGCCCTCGTGCTCGCCCCGAAGCTCGGCGCCACGGACCCGTCCGGGATCCCGCCGCGGGCGCTCGCTGTCAGCCTCCTGGCGGTCCTGGCGCTGACGCTGGGCACCCTCTGGCAGAAGCGCACCGGCGGCCGGGTCGATCTCCTGGCCGGCGCGACGCTCCAGTTCGTCGGCGGCATGGCCTGTGCGATTCCCCTCGCGCTCGCCTTCGGCAGCGTGACCTTCGAGCCGGTGGCGCCCCTGTGGCTCGGCCTCGCCTGGGCGGTCCTGGTCAACTCGGTGGCGGGGATCCTGCTGCTGCTGGTGCTGATCCGGCGGGGCGCGGTGGCGGGCGTCGCCGCGCTGTTCTTCCTGGTGCCGCCGGTGGCGGCGATCCTCGGCTACCTGCTGTTCGGCGAGGTGCTGACCCCCGTGCAGGGGGCCGGCATGGCGCTCGCCGCCCTCGGCGTGGCGGTGGCGAGCCGGGGCTGAGCCGCCGGGGCTGCGACCGAAGGCCCGGAAACCCTTCGCGGCCTCGCGGTTTGGTGCGCGCGGGCCATGACGGCCCTGCCGGCAACCGAGCGAGGCGATCATGGACCAGGAGACCATGGACCAGGACAAGCCCCGCGAGATCCGCCTCGCCCTCGACGCGATCCCGATGGGCGGCAAGGCCGAGGGCAAGGCGGGCGAGGACGCGGTGCTGTTCGTGCGCGACGCGTCCGGCGTGCGCGCCTTCCAGGCCAAGTGCCCGCATCTCGGGGCGCCGCTCGCCAAGGGCGAGATCTGCGGCGGCCGGCTCTACTGCCCCTGGCACAAGGCGGCCTTCGCCCTCGCCGACGGCAGCCTGGAGGAGCCGCCGGCCCTGGATTCGCTGACCCGGTATCCGGTTCGGATCGAGGGCGGCGAGGCGGTGGCGACGCTCACCCCAGAGCCCGCCCCGGCCAAGCGCGCGCAGACGCCCGTGTCCCACGTCCTGATCGTCGGCACCGGCGCGGCGGCGGCCGCCTGCGTGACGACCCTGCGCCGTGAGGGCTTTTCCGGTGCGATAACCCTGGTCGGCCGCGAGGCGCACCCGCCCTACGACCGCACCAAGCTGTCCAAGCAGTTCCTGGCCAAGCCCACGCCGCCGGAGAAGACCCTGCTGGAGCCCGATTTCGCTGCCGCGCATCAGGTCGCGCGCATCGAGGCCACGGCGACCCGGATCGACCCGGCCGCCCGCAGCGTCACCCTGGCCGACGGCCGTGTCCTCACCGGCGACGCGCTGCTGATCGCCACCGGCAGCCGGGCCGTGACGCCCGATTTCGAGGGGAAGGACCTCGACAGCGTCATGACCCTGCGCAGCCTCGACGATGCGGTGCGGCTCAGCGCCGCGGCGGAGGACGCCAAGCGCGTGGTGGTCATCGGCGCGGGCTTCATCGGCCTGGAGTCGGCGGCCTTCCTGACCAAGCGCGGGCTCTCGGTGACGGTGCTGTCCCGCGAGGAGATCCCCTTCGCCAAGCGCTTCGGCGAGGCCGTGGGCGCGGCCCTGAAGCGCTACCATGCGGGCAACGGCGTGACCTTCGTGACCGGCAGCGTCGCGCGGATCGTCGGCGACGCCCACGTCGCCGCGGTGGAGACCGAGACCGGGACGAGGCTGCCGGCCGACATCGTTCTCGTCGGTGCCGGCGCGGCGCCGGAGACCGGGATCGTCGCCGGGGTCGAGCCGGATGCGCATGGCGGTCTCCCGGTCGGCGCCGACCTGAAGCTCGCCGACGGCGTCTGGGTCGCGGGCGACATCGCGGCCTTCCCGGAACGCGGAAGCGGGCTCACGGCCCGGATCGAGCATTGGCGGCTGGCGCAGCAGCACGGCACGCATGTCGCGCGGGCGATCCTGGGGGCGACGGGCGGATTCGCCGGCGCGCCCTTCTTCTGGAGCAACCAGGGCGACAAGCGCCTGGATTACGGCGGCTACGCCCCGGATTTCGAGCGGATCATCCTGCAGGGCGATCCGGAGGCGCTCGACTTCATCGCCTACTACGTCCGGGATGGCCGTGCGGTGGCCGCCTGCAGCATCGGACGCAATCCGGCCTTCACGGCCTTCCTGCACCGGCTCGGTGAGAACCGGGTCCCGAGCCCGGAGGCGATCGAAGGCGGAGCGGATCTCGCCGCGCAGGCCTGACGGCCCGGCGCGGCCCGGAGACGCGTCACGTGTGACGAAGCGCCCGGCGCTGGAACCTGGACGGGGGCCCGCGCCTTGCGCTTCATTGCGCCCGCCGTCCGAGAAGCCGGGCCGATCCGGGAGGTCCCATGAACTCGATCATCGTCGTCGCCCTCATCTGCGCCGCCTCCGTCCAGGCCCCGGATTGTTCGCGCGAGACCGCCCTCGACGTGGTCACCGGACCCGCCCACACGCTTCAGGAATGCCTCGTGCAGGGACCGGTGCTGGCGGCCAATTCCGGGTTCAAGGGCGAGGACGGCGCCTACGTGAAGACGCGCTGCGAGCAGCGGCACTGAGACGGACACGTTCCGGCGGTCCGGACCACGGATCATCAATGTCGGGACCCGCGCGCATCCTCCCCCCGGGCGCCCCTTGACTTCGGTGGGACGGCCGTCGGACCGGCGGGACCGGTATTCAACTTCAGTTCAAGACGCCACAAACGAAATCTGCTTCGGCTCCGGACCGCGACAGGTTAAAAGACCCGATCCAAGACGACGCCACGCGAGCAAAAAACCATGTCCGCATCCCCCGCCATCCAGACCGAGCCGCAGGATCTCGTGGCCCTGACCAAGGCCGCCGGCGAGAGCGCCAAGGCCCTCGTCGCGGAAGCCACGCGCCGGGTCCGCACGCGGATCCTCGGGACGGACGGGCGGATCGATGCGGGCAAGCTCGAAGGGCAGCAGCACGCCGCCCATGGGCTCGCCTGGCTCGCGACCTACGCGGAGGCGATCCGCGAACTCGGCGGCTATGCCGAGCGCCTCCAGGCCGAGGGCCGGTTCGGCGAGACCGAGTCGCTCCTCGTCCGGATCGGCGCCGGCGAGTATCTCGACCAGCTCTTCTCCGGCATCCCGATGAGCCAGGCGGAAATGGTCCGTCCGACCGGCTCGCTCGGCCTCACCGCCAAGGAGGTGGCGTCCTACCGCTCCGATGCCGTCGAGACCCTGATCGCCGAGGGCAACACGCCGGAGAATCGTGCCGCCCTCGTGGCGCAGATGCGCGACGGCAGCGGCTCGGCCACGGTCGGTGCCTCGGGCCTCGACGAGGACATGGAGGCGATCCGCTCCGAGATGCGCCGCTTCGGCAAGGCTGAGGTGGTGGATCAGGCGCACGAATGGCACCTGAAGAACGCCTACATCCCGATGGAGATCGTGCAGAAGATGGCCGAACTCGGCGTCTTCGGCCTGACGATCCCCGAGGAATACGGCGGCATGGGCCTGCCCAAGACCGCCATGTGCGTGGTCTCGGAGGAACTGTCCCGGGCCTATATCGGCGTCGGCTCGCTCGGCACCCGCTCGGAGATCGCCGCCGAGCTGATCCTGTGCGGCGGGACCGAGGAGCAGAAGCAGCGCTTCCTGCCGAAGATCGCCGCGGGCGATATTTTGCCGACTGCCGTCTTCACCGAACCGAATACGGGCTCGGACCTCGCGAGCCTGCGCACCAAGGCCGTCAAGGACGGCGATACGTGGAAAATAACCGGCAACAAGACCTGGATCACCCACCCGGTCCGCGCCGACATCATGACCGTGCTGGTCCGGACCAAGCCCGAGGAGAAGGGCCACAGGGGCCTCTCCATGCTGATCGCCGAGAAGCCCCGCGGGACGGACGAGGATCCGTTCCCGGTCCAGGGCCTGTCGGGCGGCGAGATCGAGGTGCTCGGCTACCGCGGCATGAAGGAGTACGAGCTGGCCTTCGAGGGGTTCGAGGTGCCGGCCGCGAACCTCCTCGGCGAGGTCGAGGGCAAGGGCTTCGCCCAGCTGATGCAGACCTTCGAATCGGCCCGCATCCAGACCGCCGCGCGGGCCGTCGGCGTCGCCCAGTCCGCCCTCGATGTCGGCCTGCGCTACGCCGAGGAGCGCGTCCAGTTCGGCAAGCCCCTGGTCAGCTTCCCGCGGGTCGCCGACAAGCTCGCCATGATGGCGGTGGAGATCAACATCGCCCGACAGCTCACCTACTTCTCGGCCCGCGAGAAGGATGCCGACAAGCGCTGCGATCTGGAGGCCGGGATGGCCAAGCTGCTGGGCGCCCGCGTCGCCTGGGCGGCGGCCGACAACGCCCTCCAGATCCATGGCGGCAACGGCTTCGCGCTGGAATACCCGGTCAGCCGGATCCTGTGCGACGCGCGCATCCTCTCGATCTTCGAGGGTGCGGCCGAGATCCAGGCCCAGGTGATCGCCCGCCGCCTCCTCGAAGCCGCGTAGGGGCGTCTCGGGTCCGGCCTCGTCCCCGACGCCGGACCCGTCTTCGACCGGGCGGGTTCGCGCCGCCCGGGCCGGGACCTACTTGGTGATCTTCACCGAGACGGGATCGCTCGACGGAAACGTCTCCTCCAGGGCTTCGTCGAGGCGCTCGTCCAGCTTCTCCTGCCTGTTCTCGGGATTCTTGGCGTCGCCCGATTTGGCACTGCCCGGCTTGGCACTGCCCTGCTGGAAGCCCGGCTTGGTCTCGTTCTGCTTCTGATCCTCGGCCATGGCGCTCACTCGTCCGTGACGGGGGCACGCAAGGTGCCGGTGCGCATCAACGCGGGCAGCGGCCGGTGTTTCCGATTTTTCCAGTGTGAGCATCGATCGGCCGGAAGGCGAGATGGCGTCCGGTCAGAGTCTCCGTCGAAGCGGCCACACCGTCATCACGAGCGTAGCGAAGGGACCCAGGGCAGCGCGACCTCGGCCATCGTGGCGCTGCCCTGGGTTGCTTCGCTGCGCTCGCAAAGACGGCGGCGCCCGACCGCCAACCGAAAGCGGCATCAGGCCGTCGCGGGCGGCAGCCCGGCCGCCCGGACCCCGACCGGCCCGCGGGCATCGGCGCCGCGCATCACGGTCTCGTAGACCCGTGCCAGCCGGTCGAGATGCGCGTCGAGGCTCAGGGGCGCCGTCCAGTAGCGGCCATGGGCGGCGCGGCCCATCCGGGCCGCGAGCCCGTCATCGGCGAGCCGCCTCAGAGGGGCGGCCAGCGCCTCCGGATCGCCGGAACGGAACCAGAAGCCGGTCTCGCCGTCGACCACCGCCTCCCGACCCGCGCAGGCATCGCTGACGATCACCGGCGTGCCGCAGGCCAGGGCCTCGTACACGGTGAGCGGCTGGCCCTCGTACCAGACGCTCGGGAAGACCAGCGCCCGGGCCTGCCGCATCAGCGCCTGCACGCCGGCGGCGTCGCGCCAGCCGAGCATCGCGGCCTCGGGATAGCGCGCGGCGAGTTCGGCCCGCTGGGGGCCGTCGCCGACGAAGACCGCCCGCACCCCCGCCCGCCGGGCGGCCTCGGCGAAGATCGGCGCGCCCTTCTCGGTGGAGATCCGCCCGACGAAGAGGAAGTCGCCCGGCGGGCCGTCGTGCACCGGCGCCTGCGCCACCGCGATCGGGTTGTCGACCCGGTGGAACACGGTCCTGCGCGGCATCAGCGGCCGGACGACGCTCTCCTGGAGGTCGCTGATCGTCACGACGTGGCCGAATAGCTCCGGCAGGCGGGCCACCTGGGCGAGGCCGACGTGGCGGATCAGGCGGGCGACCTTGCGGGGGTAGCTTCGCGCGTCGCAGTTCGCGCCGATGCAGGCGGTCGACATCGGCGTGCGGTGGCAGATCCGCTGTTCCGGATAGGCGTAGAATCCACCCGTCGGGCAGACCAGGAAGAACTCGTGCATCGTGTAGAGGCAGGGCAGACCCGACGCCCGGAGCGCCGGGCCGATCGACGGCGAGAGCGCCTTGGCGAACGCGTGGACGTGGACCACGGTGTCGCGGGGATCGCAGGCGGCGAGTTCCGCCGCGAGGGCGCGGCGCGCCGGCCCGTTCCAGATCGCCTGCGCGGCGAAGGCCAGCTTGCTGCGCGCCGTGGTGACGTCGTCCTGCTCCAGGCAGACCACGCGGATGCCCGCGGCCTCCAGCCGGGGGTCCACCGGGCCGACCGCGGCGAACAGGCTGACGCGGATCCCGCGGGCGGCGAGGCCCAGGGCGGATTCGATCGCGACCTTGGCCTGGCCGCCGTTGATCGCGGCATGGTCTGCGACGAGGACGACGTGCACGTCAGGAATTCCGCCGCTCTGATCCGGGACCGGGATCTGTAAACGGCCGCGGTTGATCCCCCGTAAACCGGTCTTTGCCATCCTGCCGGCCTCCGAGACCGAGACGCGCCCCGAGAGGGTCACCATGCATGTCGTGATCCTGGCCGAGTTCGCGGCCGCCAGCGGCGGGGCCGAGAAGGTGGCCCTGGAATCGGCCCGCGGGCTCGCCGAGGCCGGGCTCGCGGTGACCTACATCCAGGCGATCCCGGGACCCGTCGATCCGCTCCTCGACCACGCCGGCATCCGCCGGATCGATCTCGGCCTGCCCGACATCTGGTCCCTCGGCGCCGCCCGGGCGGCGGCCGCGGGGG
>NZ_JBFULS010000042.1:0-48638 GCF_054049775.1 Methylobacterium sp. P5_C11
TGGGCGCGGAGCCCGACGACGCCCCGATGAAGCCCTGGAAGGTCGTCCTGGGGATCTTCGTCCTGTTCCAGGCGGCCGCCCTGCTGCATCCGGGTCTCGGCCTGCTCGTCCTCGCGGGCGCCCTGGTGATCGGTCTCCGACGCCTGCTGCGCCGCTGGCGCCGGCGCCGATGAGCCCGGGCCGGCCGCCCTCCCGCAGGACGCGCCCCGCGGGGGTCGGGCCGGCGGTTCCTAGTGGGACATCAGGCAGCAGATCGTCGCCTTGGCCAACAGGTCGCGCGTGACGCCGCCGAAGAACCACTCGCGCAGACGGCTGTAGCCATACGCGCCGGTCACGATCAGGTCGGCGCCGAACGCGTGCGCCGCGCCGCGCAGGTCGTCCGCGACGGTCCAGCCCGAGGGCTTCGCATGGTGCGCGCTGGCGTTGACGTCGTGCAGGGCGAGAAAACGCACCACGTCCTCGACCTCGGCGCGGTCCTCGCCGTCGCCGACGCGGAACACCTGGACCGCCTCGGCGCGGCGCAGGAGGGGCAGGGCGTCCGACACCGCGCGGCGCGTCTGGAGCGTGTTCTTCCAGCCGATGACGATCTGCCGTGCCTCCAGGTACTCGACCTCGGCCGGGACCACGAGCACCGGCCTGCCCAGCTCCATGAGAGCGTCGCCGACATCGACGGCCAAGCCGGCCGTCACCCGCTCGTCGTCCGCCGGGCGGCCGATCACGACGAGGTCCGCGGCCCTGGACTGGCCTTCCAGGAACGGGATCGGACCATCCATGTCGGAGCGCCACTCGACGCGGTCGCTCCGGCCGCAGGCCCCTCTGAAGACCTCCTCGACGCCTGCGAGCCGCTCCAGTGCGGCCTGCCGGATCTCCTCGATGGCCGTGCCCATCGGCACCGCCGTCTCGCCGTAGCCCTGCGGGTAGTCCGGCAGGCAGGCGCCCGCCCCGATCAGGCGGGCACCCAGGCGATGCGACAGCTCCGCCGCGAGCCTGACCCGCGCCGGCGCGTGGCGCCCGTCATCGACTGCGACCATGATGCTGGCATACGACATGGCGATGGCCTCTGACCGAAAATCTCCGGTCGTCACTGTGGGGCACCGCGCGCCTGCGGCGTTGATCTGGCTCAAGCCCGCCAGTCCGCACCGGGGAACAGGAAGCGGTCCTCGGCCGCCAGGAGCGCTGCCAATCCATCGATGGCCGGTTCCGGACGCAGGATCACGAAGCGCGGGATGGCGCGCATCGCCGCCTGGAACGGGGGCTTGTCCTCGAAGGCGTCCCCGAATGCCCCGCCCTGCAGGACCTCGACGATGCGCGGGGCGATCCCACCGGCCAGGTAGATGCCGCCGGTCGCCGAGAACGTCAGGGCGAGATCGCCCGCGAACCGGCCCAGCAGGCGCGCGAACCGGCGGACCGTTTCCCGCGCGAGCGGATCGACCAGGGAGGCATCGAGCACTTCCGGCGGCCGGGACCAGCCGGCGGCCACGCCCCGCGCCGCCGCGATGGCCCGGGCCAGCCTGACGAGCCCGGACCCGGACAGCAGGGTCTCGGCCGTGAGCCGGCCCGCGGCCTTCATCAGGTCATCCCACGGCAGGTCGTCGCGTTCGCAGGGGCCGAACCCGACATGGCCGGCCTCGGTCGTCTGGATCAGGAGGCGCTCGCCGGCCGGGATCAGGGCCGCGGCGCCGAGGCCCGTGCCCGGCCCGAGGACGAGGCGCGGACCCGTGCCCGCGACCCCCGGCCCGATCCGCGCAAGGTCGGTCGGGTCGTCCGCGGCGAGACTCGGTAACAGGCCGGCGAGCGGAACGTAGTCGTTGACCAGCCGCACCGCCTCCAGGCCGAGGGCGGCGCCGATCGCGCCGCGGTCGAACGTCCAGGGTGCGTTGGTCAGGCGCGTGACGCCCTTGTCGACGCGGCCCGCCACGGCGAGCCAGGCGGAGCGTGGCCGGACCGGGCCCGGTCGGTCGAGGAAGGCCCGGATTGCGGCGACCGGACCCGGGTAGTCGGCCGTCGGCACCTTCCAGATCGGCGTGGGCCGGGCCGCCGGCTCCGGCAGGACGGCGAAGCGGGCGTAGGTGCCGCCGATGTCGGCGAGAAGCGCCGGGAGGGGCAGCGGCATCCTCAATCCTCCGGGGATCTGCCCGCCGCCGCGGCCGGCGCGAATTTCAGGCTGCGGATGTCATCGGTCGCCGCAGCCATCTCGGCGATCCGGCGCGTGCCGCGGCGTGCCGGTCGTCACGCATGGACCTCGGCGATGATGCAGCCGGGATCGACCGCCTCGCGCGCCGGCGCCATTTCCTCCAGGCGCCCGGCGACGGGAGAGACGATGTCGTGCAGCGCCCCGCCGATGCGCACGGTGGCCACGGCCTCCCCGGCCCGCACGCGCGCGCCGTCCGCGACGAGCCACCGTTCCAGGATGCCCTCGGGGGGCATGCCGCCGGACCAGAGGGCCTCGGATACGTGGATGTCCGCCATGATTGCCTCCCGGGTCCGGGCGACCGAACGGGCCACCGGGTGGCATGGGATGCCCTCGGAGCGCGTCCCGCGTTGATCTGGATCACGGCATGGCCGACGAGGCCGCCGGGACCGGGGCGCGGCTTGAGGCAGGTCAATGAGGCGCCCGGCAGGTCGGACAGGATCCCCCGGGAGCCCATCGCGCGGACCGAAGCCATGCTCGTCGTCCTGACCGCCAGCATCGTCCTCGTCATGGTCACCATCCTGGTGCTCTACGAGACCCTTCGCCTCACCTCGGAGCATCTCGCCGAACTGCCGGTGCCGCCGCGCTGGCGCATCGTCGCGGTGGTGCTCGCCGCCTTCGCCGGGCATACGGTCGCCGTGTGGGTCTACGCGGGCGCTTACTGGCTCCTCGTGCTCCGGTTCGGGCTCGGGGCCTTCTCGGGCGTGCCCATCCAGACCTTCGAGGACTGCCTGTTCGTCTCGGTGGTCGCCTACTCCTCGCTGGGCTACGGCGACCACGTGCCCCTCGGCCACGCCCGCCTGCTCACCGGTGTCGAGGCGCTCAACGGGCTCCTCCTGATCGGCTGGTCGGCCTCGTTCACCTACCTCGCCATGGAGCGTTACTGGCCGCTGCACGGGAAGGCGCAGGCCCATCGCGCCGCGCAGGCCCGGCGTGCCGGGGATGACCCGCCCGGCCGCGAACGCCTCGTCCCGCCGGCCCCCGGCACCTGACTGCGCCGGCGCCCTTGCGCTGGATCAAGGCCGGCCGGCCCGGCCGGTCTATCCTGGAGCCGCGGCAACCGGAAAGGGAAGCGGGCGATGGAAGCTGGAACAGGAGCGCGGCCGGTTGTCCTCGTCGCGGAGCCGCAGGCGCTGCCGGGCATGTGGCTGGAAGACGTCCTCACCGCGGCCGGCTGCGCCGTCAGCGGGCCGTACGGGACCTGCGGAGAGGCCGTGGAGAGCCTGAGTGCGCACCGGCCCGAATTCGCGGTCGTCAGCGTCGACCTGAACCAGGGGCCGGGCTTCCCCCTGGCCTGCGCCCTCCGCCGGCTTGGCATCCCCTTCGCGCTGATCGCTGGCAACGCGCGCGTTCCGGACGCCTTCTCCGACGTGCCGAGTTTCGACCGGCTGTTCGATGCCCGCGACATGGTCTCCGCCGTGGCGGCCCGTCGCACGGCCCGGGGCCGCCCCCTGGCCTGCCCGATGCGGGGCCGGATCGCAGCGGGCGAGGCCGTTGCGCTGGATCAATGTCCGCAAGCCTGCCGGGCCTAGCGTCGGTCCCCGCCAGGGGCGACCCGGACGCACCGAGGAGAGGGACCATGGGCGACACGCTGATTCGCCAGAACGTCGTCGACGAGCTGGACTTCGACCCGAGCATCGACGCTGCCCATATCGGCGTCGCCGTGGAGAACGGCATCGTCACGCTCTCCGGTCACGTCGGCAGCTACACGGAGCGCGTGGCCGCCGAGAAGGCGGCCCAGAAGGTCCGCGGCGTGCGCGGGGTGGTCGAGGAGATCAAGGTCCGGTTCGGCGGCCAGGCGCCGCCGCGCGACGAGGATCTGGCGCACCGCGCCGTGCAGATGCTCGACTGGTCCGTGACCGTGCCGAAGTACGCCGTGCAGGTGAAGGTCCAGGACGGCTGGGTGACGCTCACCGGGACGGTCGACTGGCAGTATCAGAAGGAGGAGGCCTATCGGGCGATCCGGCGCCTCGCGGGCGTCGCCGGCATCGTCAACACCATCGCGGTGACGCCGAAGGCGAGCGTGCCCGACGTGCACGCGAAGATTCTGGCGGCCCTCAAGCGCAACGCCGAGCTGGAGGCGGACGCCATCGAGGTGACGGTGAAGGACGCCAAGGTGGTCCTGAAGGGCAAGGTGAACGCCTGGTACGAGCGCCGGCTCGCCGAGAACGCCGCATGGTCGGCGCCCGGCGTGCACGCCGTGGAGGACCACTTGACCCTGCGCTAGGACCACCTGACCTTACGCGGAGCCCCACGGCGGGAAGGCCGGGCCGCCGAGCCCGCCTGCCCGTCGCGCGCGCATGCGGACGTCCCAGTCCGATGGAGACCGTCCATGACCTACGCGAGCATCATGGTGGCCGTGGACCTGACGGAGGGCGCGGGAAACCGCATGCGCCTCGCCGGTCACCTCGCCGACGACTTCCACGCCCGGCTGATCGGGGTCGCGGCGGAGCAGCCGGGCTACGCGGCTCCGCCGCCGGCCCCCGCGGCGAGCGCCGCCGCCGCGGACGCGGCCCTCCTGAACGACCTCCGCCTGGCGCAGGCGGCCTTCGTGGAGGCCGCCGGCGGCCGCGGCCGCGTCGAATGGCGCTCCGCCATCGAGCGTCCGCTGCCGTTCCTCGTCGCGCAGGCCGCCGCCGCCGACCTGGTGGTGACCGGACGCAGCTCCGCCCCCGAACCCGCGCGGCTCGCCGTCGATCCGGCCGACGCGCTCATGCATCTCGGCCGCCCGGTGCTGGTGGTGCCGCCGGACGTCGACCATCTGGACGCCAAGCGGGTCGTTGTCGCCTGGAAGGACACCCGCGAGGCGCGCCGGGCCGTCCTGGATGCGCTGCCGTTCCTGAAGCGGGCGTCCGAGGTGCTCGTCGTGTCCATCGACGAGGGGGCGATCTCCGACGGGCAGGACAGCCTGCGCCTCCTCCAGGCCCACGACGTCTACGCCGTCTGCGTCCGGCGCGACGCCTTCGGCGCATCGGTCGCCCAGGCGCTGGCCGAAGCCGCCGCCGAGCACGGCGCCGACCTGATCGTCGCGGGTGCCTACGGCCGCGGCCGCCTGCGCGAGTGGGTTTTCGGCGGCGTCACCCGCGACCTGCTGGCGGCCACACCCGTCTGCTGCCTGATGAGCCACTGACAGGATTGCCCGGGCAGCCGGCAGGACGGGTGAGCCCGCACGCAACCGCCCTGTTCGCGGCGGCCGCGAGACCCTGCGCCCGGGACCCGGGACACGGCGCAAAAGCCGGCGGGTCAGCGCGCCCTCAATGCGCCATCAGCACCGGCATGCGGGCGTGCTCGATGACGTGGCGGGTGACGCCGCCGAGCAGGAACTCGCGCACGCGGCTGTGGGTGTAGGCCCCGAGCGCCAGCATCGAGGCGTTCCGCTGCTCCGCCTCCGCCAGGATGGCCGCGCCGACCGAGCCCGCCGCGATCTGCAGACTGACGGCCTCCGCCACGATGCCGTGCCAGCGCAGGTAGGCGCACAGGTCGGCCGCCCGCGCCTCCTCGTATCGCTCCGTGCGCGCGTGCAGGACGGTCACGCGCCGCGCCTCGTGCAGCAGCGCGATGGACTGGCCGATCAGCCGCGTCGCCTCCAGGCTGCCGTTCCAGGCGACGACCACGTGGTCGAGCAGGTCGTAGGGCAGGGTCTCCCCGACCATCAGCGTCGGACGCCCGACCGAGAACAGCGCGGTGTCGAGCGCCCGCCCGGTGAAGGGTCGCTCCGGGTCGCGCCGGTCGACGATGACGAGGTCGCTGACGCGGCCTGCCAGCGTCAGGAGCGGCTCGACCTCGCCCGACAGTTCGGTCCAGGTCGCGAAGGTGGCGTCGAGGCGCCCGTCCGGGATCGCGAGCGGCACCCCCTCGCGCCCGCACCACGCCCGCAGGGCCGCTTCGCCCTCGGCCGCGGACTCACGCACGCCCCGTGCGATGGCCGCGAGGGAGACGCGGTCCATCGGCACGAGGCGCGCGAGCGCGGCCTGCACGTGCTCCGGGCCGGGCGCCATGTAGGTGACGCCGATATGCGCGTGCAGGCGCCGACCCAGACGGAGGGCGGCATCGAGCCGGCGCGTGGCATCGAGGCCGGGGGCGGTGGGGACGAGGAGACAGCGCAGGAACATCGGGGGTCTCCGCGCTCAGCGCTCCAGGGACTTCAGGTAGGCGATCAGAGCCTCGACCTGGTCCGGGTCGAACCGGAATTCGGGCATGCTGGGATGTCCGGTGCGGATGCCCTCGGCCAGCGCCTCGCCCAGGTCCTCGACGGGGTAGCGCGTGTGCAGGTCGCGGAAGGGCGGCGCCTCGCGCAGCGGGCTCGCCCCGACCCGCCCGACCGCGTGGCAGCGGGCGCAGTTGGTCCGGGCGAGGGTCTCGCCCTGCTTGACCTCCCGGTCCCAGGATGCCGCCGGGCCGGCGCGAAGGACGGTGAGCAGGGCGAGGGCGCCCGCCGCGAAGGTGGTGGCCGGGCGCATCAGTGGCTCATCAGGCAGCAGACCGGGGTCGTGCGCAGCAGGTCGCGCGTGACACCCCCGAAGACCCACTCGCGCAGGCGGCTATGGCCGTAGGCCCCCAGCACGATCAGGTCCGCCTCCGCGCGCCCGGCGAACCGCAGGATCTCGTCCGCGGCGCCGATCTCCGGGCTGCGCAGGAGGTGCGTGGTGACGCCGACCCCATGGCCGGCGAGGTAGGCGGCCACATCCTCGGCGCCCTCAAGGTCCGCGCCGGGGCCGACCACCGCGATGTCGACCGCGTCGGCCCGGGTCAGGAACGGCAGGGCGTCATGGACGGCCCGGCGCGCCTCGCGCGTGTCCTTCCAGGCCACGACGATCCGCTTCGCCGAGAGATCCTCGATCCCGGGGGGCGCGATCAGCACCGGCCGGCCGACCTCCATCAGGAGGGCTCCGACCGGCACACCCATCGGACCCGGGTCGCCGTCCGCCGGACCCTGCCGGCCGACGACCACGATGTCGGCGGCGCGTGCCTGCCCGGCGAGGTAGGCCAGGGGTTGGGCCGGGGCGGCGCGCCAGGCCCGCTGGTGCGCCGCCCCGGCCTCGCGCTCGAAGAGGGCCTTGGCCTCCGCGAGCTGCTCGTCCGCCCGGCGCTCCTCGAGAGCCCAGATCCGCTCGACCTCCAGCATGTCGCCGACCGGCATGGGGCCGAGGACCGGGCGTCCGGCGACGCCGGTCAGCGTGGCGTCGAAGCGCTCCGCGAGGCCGGCCGCCAGTTGGATGCGGTCCGCCGCCGCGGCCCCCAGATCGACCGAAACCATGATGTGCGAGATCTTCATGACCGCCTCTCGTGGCCGGGGTTCCGGCGCCGTCGGGGCACCGTGGCCCGGGTTCGCGGCATCGACCTTGATCCAGCTCAAGGGCGCGCGGGGTCGGCCCGACCCGTCGCCGGTCGGGCGCTGGTCGGGGTCCGGCGGGACCGGGACGGCGGCCTCCGCGGCGACAGCCGGCGACCGCGACCCTCAGCAGGCGAGCGTCAGACGGTCCTCGACGGCGCGCACGCCGGGCGCCGACCATGCCGCCCGCTCGGCGAGTTCGCGCTCGCGCCAGAGGTCGACGCACCCGTCGAGGGTGACCGTGTCGCCGTCCACGTGCACGCGGATCGTATCCGGGTCCCGGGCGCTGCGCCGGAGGGCGGCCAGGATGCGGGACTTCACCTCGGTGGCCCGGGCCGGCGGCTTCACGGCGATCAGGTTGACGATGTCGGTCACGCCGGCCAGGCGCCGCAGGGCCTGATCGACCGCCGCCTTCTGGTGGTAGTGCGGCACGCAACCCTGGAGCGTGACGCAGCCCCGCTCGACCTTGAGCGTGACCGCGCTCTCCGGGATCCGCACGTCCCATTCCAGCACCCGGGCGCACCGTTCGGCCAGCGCCTCGTCCCCGAGACCGGGGCTGCCCGGGTAACGGACCTCGATCCGCTCGACGACGCCGCGCACGCCGCGGACCCGGAGCGCGACGCGCTCGGCGATGCCCTTCTCGGCGTAGTTCCGGACATGCCCCGTCAGGGTCACGATGCCGTTCTCGACGATGACGCCGATCTGTGCCGCGTCGATCATCGGGGCGTATTCCAGCTCGTCGAGCACGTGCTGGTGCACGGTCTTGTCGTCCATGGCCGGTCTCCTCGGTTCGGCGCGGATTCAGAGGGCCAGCCAGAGCAGCGCCGGCGTCACCACCGACGCCACGACGGCCAGGGCCAGGGCCTGCAGGCTGGGAATGCTCCGGTAGCGGTAGCCGTCCCCGACGACCTGTCGGCCCGCATCGTTCCGCGGCGCCAGACCGACCGGCATCCGCACCCGGCGCACCGTCTGGATGTGGGTGGATCGAAGTACCAGGGTCATCGTTCGCTCCCGCCTTGCTGACGGGTGCATTCTGCCGGCCGGGACCCGAGGCGCCTTGATTCAGCTCAACGCCGCCGGCCCCGGTTGCCGCCAGGGTCGGCCCCGGGATCCGAAGCCGCCGGGGAGGCCGACATGGACGCGCCGCACACGTCGAGGGAGCGCCACGACGGCGAAGATCGGGACGCGGGGCACCGCCTCGCCTTCGTGCCCGGGCCGCTCGGGCCGGACGGCCTCCGGCAGATCGACGCCTACTGGCGGGCCGCCAACTACCTGTCGGTCGGCCAGATCTACCTCATGGCCAACCCGCTGCTGCGCGAGCCGCTCAGGCCCGAGCACGTCAAACCCCGGCTCCTCGGCCACTGGGGCACGACGCCCGGCCTCAACTTCATCTACGCGCATCTCAACCGGGTCATCCGGCAGCGCGACCTCGACCTGATGGCGGTGTGGGGGCCGGGCCACGGCGCGCCGGGCCTCGTCGCCAACGCCTACCTGGAAGGCACCTACAGCGAGGTCTACCCGGACGTGGCGCAGGACCAGGACGGGATGGCCCTGCTGTTCCGGCAGTTCTCGTTCCCCGGCGGCATCCCGAGCCATGCCTCGCCCGAGCTGCCGGGCTCGATCCACGAGGGCGGCGAGCTCGGCTACGCCCTGGCGCATGCGTTCGGCGCGGCCCTCGACAATCCCGGCCTGACCGTGGCCTGCGTGGTCGGGGACGGCGAGGCCGAGACGGGCCCGCTGGCGGCCTCGTGGCACGCGAACAAGTTCCTCGACCCCCGCCACGACGGCACGGTCCTGCCGATCCTCCATCTCAACGGCTACAAGATCGCCAACCCGACGATCCTCGCGCGGATACCGGAGGCCGAGCTGCGCGACCTCCTCGTCGGCTACGGCTACGAGCCGAGCTTCGTCGCGGGCGACGATCCGGCGACCATGCACCAGGCCATGGCCACGGCCCTCGACGCGGCCTTCGACGCAATCGCGGCGATCCGGACGCGGGCTGAGCGCGGCCCGACGGCCCGGCCGCGCTGGCCGATGATCGTGCTCCGCAGCCCCAAGGGCTGGACGGGACCCGCGCACGTCGACGGCAAGCCGGTCGAGGGCACGTGGCGCGCGCATCAGGTGCCGGTCGCGGCCGTGCGGGAGAACCCGGAGCACCGGGCGGTCCTGGAGCGCTGGATGCGCGCCTACCGGCCGGAGGAGCTGTTCGCCGCCGACGGCTCGCTCGTGCCCGACCTCGCCGCCCTGCCGCCGAAGGGGCCGCGGCGGATCTCGGCCAATCCCCATGCGAACGCACGCAGGAGCGTCCCGCTGCGGCTCCCCGATCTCTGGCGCTTCGCGGTCGCGGTGCCGGAACCCGGCCGGACCACGGCCGAGGCAACCCGCGCGCTCGGGACCTACCTGCGGGACGTCCTGACCCTGAACGCCGAGTCCCGCAACTTCCGCATCATGGGTCCGGACGAGACCGCCTCGAACCGGCTGGACGCGGTCTTCGCGGTGACGAGCCGGGCCTGGCAGGCGGAGGTCCTGCCGGGGGACGACCACCTCGGCCGCGACGGCCGCGTGATGGAGGTGCTGAGCGAGCATCTCTGCGAGGGCTGGCTGGAGGGCTACGTGCTGACCGGCCGGCACGGCCTGTTCGCGACCTACGAGGCCTTCGCCCACGTGGTCGATTCGATGGTCAACCAGCACGCCAAGTGGCTGAAATCCGCGAGCGCATTGCGCTGGCGCCGGCCGGTGCCCTCGCTCAACATCCTGCTCTCGTCCCATGTCTGGCGGCAGGACCATAACGGCTTCAGCCACCAGGACCCGGGCTTCATCGACTTCGTGGCGAACAAGCGCGGCGACACGGCCCGGATCTACCTGCCGCCGGACGCGAACTGCCTGCTCTGCGTCACCGACCACTGCCTGCGGACCTACGACCGCATCAACGTGGTCGTGGCCGGCAAGCAGCCCGCCCTGCAATGGCTGACCCTGGACGAGGCCGTCACGCATTGCGCGGCCGGCGCCGACATCTGGGACTGGGCCTCGAACGAGGGGGATGCGGAGCCCGATGTCGTGATGGCCTGCGCCGGGGACGTCCCGACCCTGGAGACCCTCGCGGCGGTGGACTGGCTGCGCCGGCACGTCCCGGAACTCCGGGTCCGGGTGGTCAACGTCGTCGACCTGATGACGCTGCCGTCCCGCGAGATGCACCCGCACGGGCTCGACGACGCGACCTTCGACAGCCTGTTCACCCGCGACCGGCCGGTGGTGTTCGCCTATCACGGCTATCCGTGGCTGATCCATCGGCTGACCTACAAGCGGACGAACCACGGCAACTTCCACGTGCACGGCTTCATCGAGGAGGGCACGACCACGACGCCGTTCGACATGTGCGTGCTCAACCGGCTCGACCGCTTCCACCTCGCCCAGGCCGCCCTGCGGGCCGCACCCCGGCTGCGGGGCCGGGCCGAGCACGCCGAGGAGGCGCTCCGGCAGGCCCTGGCCGCCCATCGCGCGTATGTCTGCCGGTCCGGCGACGACATGCCGGCGATCCGGGATTGGACCTGGCCCGGGCGGCCTGCGCCGGGACATCCCGACAGCCGCCGGATCGAGGGCGACATCATGCAGGGCGGCCTGACGGGCGCGGAGGAGGTTGCCCAGGACGAGGTTGCCCAGGAGGAGGTGGAGGCCGGATTCCGGCTCCCCGGGGCGGAAACCGGGCGATGATCGGCGTCCGCGAGGCCGGCTCCCCGGCCTGCCTTGCGCCCGGTCCGGACGGCGCGGGCCGCCGGACCGGGGCGGGCGCCGCAGGATGTGGTCGATGCCGCCGCCCCGCCGCGGCCGACACCGCGCGCCGCTGAGCGACACCGACGAGACCGGGCGGCCCGACGGTGATCACGGCAACCCGGTCGTGTCGGGTTCGCCCGTCAGGCGCGGCTGCGGCGCCTCACTCGACGAAGCCCCATCCGGCCTCCAGGGCTTCGCGTTCCTCCTCGGTCAGCGGGTCCGCCCAGTCCATCCTGTTCGGCGCGCGCTCCTGCGCGGGCGCCTCGTCGGCCTTGGGCGGCGCCGGTCGGGGCTGGCGACGGGCGAGGGTCCGCGGCCGCGCGGCCCGGCCCGCCGCGTCGCTCCGTGAGGGGGGTCGGTTGCGCATCGCAGTCTCCCCGGCTCAGCGGGCGAGGAAGAGCGGGGCCGGGCTGCCCCGCAGGAAAGACCGCGTCACGCCGCCGAAGAAGTACTCGCGCACAGGGGCATGCCGGTAGGCGCCCAGCACGATCATGTCGGCCCGGAACAACCCGGCCTGGCTGCGCAGGGTGCCGGCCACGCTGTCGCCCGTCGGAAGGTCGTTGACGCTGACGTTCACCCCGTGGCGCGCGAGGTGGGGCGCGAACTCGGCCCCCGGCACGGTGGCCTCGATCGCCGCCTCGGTGCCGACCGAGACGATCTCGACCGCTTCGGCTGCGCGCAGGAACGGCAGGGCGTCGTTGGCGGCCCGCGCGGCCTGGGCGCTGCCGTCCCAGGCAACGATGATCCGCCGCGCCGCGAAGGCATCGTGTCCCGGCGGGACGGCGATGACCGGCCGGCCGCTGTGGAACAGCGCCTTCTCGACCATCTCCCGGTCGAGGTCGTAGGTTCGCGGGCCGATGTCCAGAACGGTCAGGTCGTGCAGGCGGCCCCGCTCGGCGAGCCGGTTCACGATGTCTGGGTAGGTCAGGCTCGGCGCCTCCGTCGTGCAGACCACCCCGGCCTGCGCCGCGTCCCCGGCCGCGCGCTCCGCGACGGAGCGGGCCAGGGCGTCGAGGCGGCGGTCCATGACGGAGGCCCCGTCGAAGTCGAAGTCGCCGAGCCAGGCGTCGCTGCCCGAGAGGCGCCAGGATGCCGACTGGACGGTGAGGTGGGCGCCGGCGGCCTTGGCCAGGGTCAGACCGTAGCCGATGGCCGAGGACACCTCCTCGCGCTCGCCCTCCACGGCGGTGCCGACGAGCACGTCGCGGATGGCCGCGAGCGGGGATGAGGCCTGTCTGGGCATGGGCGTCTCCGGGATGGATCGGCCCCATGGTTCGCCCCGCCGCGACCGGGCAGCCTTGATCCAGCTCAAGCCCTGCCTCCAATAAGCGGCCGGATCGGAGAACGATTTGGATTCGGCCGCGAACATTGCCGCCGGCTGTTTTCTACGCGGGAACTGGAGTAGCTTCACGGGCGCGTGATGCGAGCGACGTGAGACGCCGGGCACAGGTGAGTTCCGCCGTTGCGCGCAGGATTTTCACCGGTGTGAACGATGACGAACCCCGCCGGCACGCCCGGCTCCGACCAAGACGGCGGCGGCACGCAGTCCGGCGACGAGCTTCGGCAGACCCTCGACGAGGTCGGCATCTGCATCTGGTCGCTGGACATCCCGACCGGCCGGGCCACGGTCTCCCCGACCTGTGGCCGCCTGTTCGGCGTCCCGTCCGAGCAACTGACCACCTTCGCCGCCTCCCAGGCCCTGGTGCATCCGGACGACCGCCAGAGCCGGGCGGACGCCCTGCAGCGAGCCTTGCGGGACGGCGGCAGCTACGAGGTCGATTATCGCGTCGCCCGGCCCGACGGCCACGTCTGCTGGCTGCGCTCCCGCGGGCGGGTGCAGCTCGACCCGGAGGGCCGGGCGGTCCGGCACCGCGGGGTCGTGCTCAGCATCGACGCGCAGAAGCGTGCGGAGGTGGACCTCCGCGCCCGCGAGGCGCATCTCCAGTCCATCCTCGACACCGTGCCCGAGGCCATGGTGGTCATCGACGAGGCCGGACTCATCCACTCGTTCAGCGCGGCGGCCGAACGCCTGTTCGGCTACGCCGCGGCGGAGGCGGTCGGGAGGAACGTCCGCATCCTGATGCCCGAGCCGATGCGCAGTGAGCACGACGGCTATCTCGATCGATACCGGCGGACCGGGGAGAGGCGGATCATCGGCACCCACAGGGTCGTGACGGGCCAGCGGCGGGACGGATCGATCTTCCCGATGGAACTCGCCATCGGCGAGATGCGCTCGGGCGAGCAGGTCTTCTTCACCGGATTCATCAACGACCTGACCGAACGCCAGCACACCCAGGCCCGCCTTCAGGAACTCCAGTCCGAACTCGTCCACGTCTCGCGCCTGAGCGCCATGGGCGAGATGGCCTCGACCCTGGCGCACGAGCTGAACCAGCCCCTCGGCGCCATCGCCAACTACACCAGGGGCTGCCGCCGCCTGCTGGCGCGTCCGGACCCGGACAACATCGCCAAGACGATGGAGGTGCTCGACAAGGCCGCCGAGCAGGCGCTGCGGGCCGGTCAGATCATCCGCCGCCTGCGCGAGTACGTCGCCCGTGGCGAGACGGAGAAGCAGGTCGAGCCGGTGGCACGGCTGATCGAGGAAGCCTGCACGCTGGCCCTGGTGGGAGCCCGCGGACAGGGGATCAAGACCCATGTCACGCTGGCCGCGGACACGCATTCGGTCCTGGCCGACCGGGTGCAGGTGCAGCAGGTGCTCATCAACCTGATGCGAAACGCCTGCGAGGCCATGCAGCAGGGGCACCGGCGCGAACTGAATGTCGAGGCGCGCCCTGCGGGACCGGACAGCATCGAGATCGCCGTCTCGGATACCGGGCCGGGCATCTCGGACGAGGTCGCGGACCGGCTCTTCCAACCCTTCGTCACCACGAAGGAGGGGGGGATGGGCGTCGGCCTCTCGATCTGCCGCACCATCGTCGAGGCTCACGGCGGCCGACTGTGGGTCGAGGGCAACGGGGCGGGCGGGGCGACCTTCCGGCTGACGCTGCCGGCCGTGCACAACGGAGACCTCAGCCATGCCAGCTAGCCTCGTGCACGTCGTGGATGACGATCCGGCCATGCGGGACTCGGTCGGCTTCCTGCTCGGGACCGACGGCTTCGCGGTGGAACTCTACGAGGCCGGGGCCGACCTCCTCGATCGGCTCGGCAAGCCGGCCTCGGGCTGTGTCCTGACCGATATCCGCATGCCCGGCATCGACGGTCTGGAACTGCTCCGCCGCCTCAGGGCGGCGGGTCACAAGATCCCGGTCGTCATGATGACGGGACACGGAGACGTGCCCCTCGCGGTGGCGGCGATGAAGCTCGGGGCCTGCGACTTCATCGAGAAACCGTTCGACGACGCGGCGCTGCTGCAGGCGGTCCGTTCCGCCCTGGAGCGGGGCGGGCCGGTGGAGGTCGCCGATCCCGACCTGCAGGAATTCGTCCGGCGGGTCGGCACCTTGAGCGAGCGCGAGCGGCAGGTTCTGGACCAGCTCGTCGCCGGCGGCACCAGCAAGGAGATTGGCCGCGCGCTGGCCATCAGCCCGCGCACGGTCGAGATCTACCGGGCCAAGCTCATGGCTAAGACCCAGGCCGCGAACCTGCAGGAACTGGTGCGCTCGGCGGTGCTGGCCGGGATCGCCTGAGCCGGCTCGCGGCGGGCAGGCCGGCGCCCGGATCGCGCCGCCCTGCCCGCCCACCGTCGACGCCCGCTCCGAGAGCCCCGGATTCGAGCCGGCTCGACCACGATGAAGCCCCTGGGCGACAGGCCCGTCGGGACCGACGAACGGGCCTGCCACGCCGGCCCGGACGATGGGGCGCGCGGGTCTTGAGGCAGATCAATGCCTGGCCGGCCCGATGCGGGAGTCTCGGGCCATCGAAGGCGGCAGGCCCTCTACCGCCAGGGCCGGCCTCTCTGAGCGGTCCGGCCCGTGCAGCGTCGGGAGGCGGCGATGCGAACCATCGAGAACAAGACTGGGGACATGGTCCCGAACGCCCTCAACATCGCTCTCGGTGCCGCCCTGGTCCTCGCGCCCTGGTACCTGGGGCTGGGTTATGACACCGCCGCGGCGCGCAACGCCTTCCTCAGCGGCGGCGTCATCACCGTCATCGCGGTTCTGGCCCTCGGCCAGACCTACGACTGGGAGGAATACCTCAACCTCGCCGCCGGCCTGTGGGCGGCCATGGCGCCGTGGGTGCTCGGCTTCGCGGACGCCAAGCCCGTCCTGTGGGTGCATGTCGTGATCGGCCTCGCCGTGGCCGTCCTGGCCGCGTTCGAACTCTGGCGGCTCTTCGTGTCGCCCCAGGCGCGCTCGGTCTGACGCGCCCCGCCGGCTGCGCCGGCGCGGGCCGGTGCGTCCTCACCCGGGCCGCCGACCCGTCCCTGCCCGGAGCGGCACCATGCCCTTCGATCCCCTGGCGCTCGCCGTGGCGGCCTGCTTCACCGCGGGCTGCGCGTCCATCCACGCCCTGCGCCGCCATGCCGAGGCCCTCACCCTCGTCCTGGGTCTCCTGGCCTGCGGGCTCGCCACGATGCTGGGCTCGCTTCTGGCCGGCTGCAACGGTCTGCTCGTGCTGTCCGATCCCCTGCCCGCATGGGGGCTCGTGGCGGCTGCGGGCGATTGAGCGCCGCAGCGCGGCTACGTAGTTGCCCTTACGTGATCCTGCTTAAGAGAACGGCCGGAATTTCGCCCGCCCCCCGGCTCCGCCAATCTCCCCGCCATCCGATGCGCCCGAGGAGAGAAGCGATGGCCGATGAGATCACCCTTCCCCCAATTCCGCAGATGGCCCTGAACGTCCCCGTTGGTGGGCGGCACGCCGGTGTCCTGTTCGCGGGCTGTCCCGACCTGATCGGGACGCCGTTCGGCTACACCCGCGAGGAGGAGATCTACGGCGAGGGCGAGGAGGCCGAGTTCGTCTACAAGGTCGTCAGCGGCGCAGTGCGCACTCACAAGATGCTGAACGACGGCCGGCGGCAGATCACCGGCTTCCACCTGCCCGGCGACCTGTTCGGGTTCGAGCATGGCGAGAGCCACCGTCAGACGGCCGAGGCCCTGTCCGACACCCGGGTGCTGATCTTCGGGCGGCGGCAGATCGAGCGCGCTGCGACCGACCGGGCCGAGGTCGCCTGCCGGCTCTGGACCATGGCGACGACCAGCCTGCGCCAGGCCCAGGATCACATGATCCTGCTCGGGCGCCGCTCGGCGGCGGAGCGCGTCGCGGCCTTCCTCATCGAGGTGGACGAGCGCCTGGGCGGCATCGGCACCTTCGCGCTTCCCATGACCCGGCGCGACATCGCGGACTTTCTCGGCCTGACCATCGAGACCGTGTCGCGCACGCTCTCGCAGCTCGAAGAGGACGGGGCACTCCAACGCGTCGGCGGCCGCCAGGTCAGCCTGCGCCGTGCCCGGCTCCGCCGCGTGGTCGAGGACTGAGCGGGCGCTGCCGGGAAGGGATCGCGGGAAGGGATCCCCTCCCCCGCGGCTGTCCCGGTGTCGTGGTTCCCCGGCGCCCGGAGCGGCGCGCGGGCTGCGGCCGCATGGCTGGGGCGCGCCTGCGGCCCCGACGGTCAATGGGCGAGGAACAGCGGTACCCCGCTTCGCCCCAGGAGGGACTGGGTCACGCCGCCGAGGAACCATTCCTGCAGGCGGGAATGCCGGTAGGCGCCCATCACCAGCAGGTCCGCACGGAACAGCCCCGCCGCGGTCCGCAACGTCTCGGCGACGTCATCGACGACCGGCAGGGTGGTCACCGACACCGTCACGCCATGGCGCGCGAGATGCTGGGCGAACGCGGCGCCGGCAACCGTCGCCGACAGATCCTTCTCGCCGACCACGGACACGACCTCGACCGATTCGGCCGCGCGCAGGAACGGCAGGGCGTCGTTGGCGGCCCGCGCGGCCTGGGCGCTTCCGTCCCAGGCGACGACGACCCGCGGCCTGGCGCATGCGGAGCGCCCGGGCGGTATCACGATCAGCGGGCGCCCGCTCCCGAACAAGACCCCGTCGATCAGGTCGCGGTCGAGGTCGACCTCCCGGGTCTCCGCGTCCAGGAGGGTCAGGTCGGCGAGCCGGGCGCGGGCGGTCAGCCGGGCGATCAAGTCCGGGTAGGCCAGCGCGGGCGCCTCCGTGGTGCAGATCACGCCCGCCCCGGCGGCGTTCCCGGCGGCACGCTCGGCGGTCGCCAGCGCAAGGCCGCGCAGGCGCCTGTTCTCGCTCCCGACGAGGTCGTTGACGAAGCCCAGTCCCGCCCCGGCGACCAGGGTCAGCCGGCGGGCCGCGGACTGCACGGTGAGGTGGGCGCCCGCGGTGGCGGCGAGGGAGAGGCCGTAGTCGAGGGCCGTCTCGGGTTCGTCGCCGCGCCCCTCCTCGGTGACGGCGACGAGGATGTCGCGGAACGCAGCGAGGGGGGACGGGAGGGGCATGGGGGCTCCGGGCTGGTGTCCGCCCCAGTCTCCGCCGGACCGGGCGGGGCGCCTTGATCCAGCGCAACGATGGGCCGTCCGGCGCCCGCGGCCCGGACCGGTCATCGCTTCCGGAGGCGGGACAGGAGGCCCTCCACCGCACGGGCCGCCGCTTCGAGCCGCGGCTTCAGAGCCGGGATATCCTCGCTCAGGAGCGCGAGACCGAGCGGCAGCATCCAGAGGCCGAGGACGGGCAGGACCGACAGCGCGCCGCCCCCGATCAGGGCGAGCGCCGCCGCCACGCGCAGCGGCCGCCGCGTGGGCTTTCGCAGCCACCGGACCGCCTCCTGCACGCGTGCGGGAAGAAGGCCGGTCAGCCGCTCGACCCGTGCATCCCAATCCGCCGCGCTCGGCGCCATCGCGATCCTCCTCAGGCCGGACGGTCGAAACGCCCGGCGGCCGTGCGGGCCGCCGCGATCAGGGATCCGAGCTGGACGACCAGAACCGGTGCGAGGCTCGCCGAGAGAACGAGCGTCCAGCCGCTCCCATCGAGGGCGACGAGGCCCAGCACCGTGCCGACGGGAGGAAGGCAGGTTGGGCCGACGAGCAGCGCCGTGCACAGGAGCAGGGCGGCCCAGACCCAGGGGTTGCACGTGACCTCGTTGCGCAACAGCCTCGAGCCGGAAGCCCGCATGTTGAAGACCTGCCAGAGCTGCGCGAAGGCGAGCGTCAGGAACGTGACGGTCACGACGGAGGCCCGGTCGAGGGCGAGCCAGGACGCGGCGGCGGCCAGGCTCCCGAAGGTCGCCGCCGTCAGGACGGCGGCGTGCAGGGCGATCCGGATCCATTGCGGGCGCCCGAGGAGGGGCTCCCTCGGATCGCGCGGCGGCCGCTCGAGAATGTCCTCCCGGCCTTCCCCCATCGCCAGCGCGAAGGCCGGGAACACGTCGGTCACGACGTTCAGGTAGAGGATCTGCAGCGGCAGGATCGGCAGCGGCAGCGCCGACAGGACCGCGAGCCCGACGACCATGACCTCGCTCAGATTGCAGGCCAGGAGATAGGCGGCGAAGCGGCGGATGTTGTCGAAGATGGCCCGCCCCTCGCGGATCGCGCCGACGATGGTCGGGAAGGCGTCGTCGAGGAGGACCATGGCGGCCGCCGCGCGCGCGACGTCGGTTCCCCGCCGACCCATGGCGACGCCGATATCCGCCTGCTTCAGCGCCGGGGCGTCATTGACCCCGTCGCCGGTCATGGCGACGATCTCGCCCTGCGCCTGATACGCCCGGACCAGGGACAGCTTCTCGGCCGGGCTGACCCGCGCGAAGACCGCGACATCTGCGAGCGCCCCTGGCGCGAGGTCGCAGGGCACGCCCTCGACGACGCGGTCCCGCGGGCCGGCGATCCCCACGGCGCGGGCGATGCTCCGGGCCGTGACGGCGTGGTCGCCGGTGACCATGACCACGCGGATGCCCGCGTCGCGACAGGCCGCCACCGCCTCCGGGACGTCCGCCCGGGCCGGATCCTCCAGGCCCACCAAGCCGAGGAACGTGAGATCCGCGAAGGGATCGTCTCCGTCCGCATCCGCCGTCCTCTCGGCGCAGGCGATGACCCGCAGGCCCCCTGCCCCGAGGTTCTCGACCCGGCGCCGCCACAGGTGGCGGGCCGCCTCGTCGAGGGGGCGGTCGCGCCCGCCCTCGCCCATGCGCCGCGAGGCCGCGAGCACCGCCTCCGGGGCACCCTTGACCATCACGCGGTAGCGCGGTCCCACGGCGTGGACGGTGGCCATCATGCGCGTGCCCGCGTCGAAGGCGTGCTTGCGCACGACGGGCTGGTCGCGCAGGAGCGCCGCACGGTCCAGCCCGACGGACCGGCCCGCCCGCAGCAGCGCCTGTTCCATCGGGTCGCCGCTGCCATGTCCCGCACCCGGCCCGAGCGATGCGTCGTTGCAGAGCACCGCGACGTGGAGCAGGCGCTCGACCTCCGGCGCCCCGCCGGGGCGCTGCGCGGACAGGTCCAGTTCGCCGGCGGGCAAGGACAGCCGTCGCACGGTCATCCGGTTCTCGGTGAGCGTGCCCGTCTTGTCGGTCAGGATGACGGTCGTGGCACCCAGCGTCTCGACGGCCGACAGGCGCTCGATCAGCGCGTTCCGCCGCGCCATCCGCCACATGCCCCGCGCGAGCATCAGGGTCGCGACGATGGGCAGGCCTTCCGGGATGGCCGCGACGGCGAGCGCGATGCCGGCCTCGGTCATGAGGCGAAGGTCCTTGCCGGTCGCCACGCCGAGGACGGCGAGGAGGACGGCGATCGTCAGGACGACCCAGACCATCTGGCCCGACAGGCGTTCCAGGCGTCGCTCCAGGGGCGACCGATCCGGCTCGGCCTGATCCACGAGCCGGGAGATGCCGCCGAGTTCGGTCCGCGGACCCGTCGCGACGACGACGCCGGTGCCGCTCCCGCGGGTCACCAGCGTGCCGCGGAACAGCATCGGGGCGCGCTCGGCGAGGCGCGCTTCCGCGGCGACCGGGGACGCCCCCTTGTCGACCGGCACCGATTCCCCCGTGAGGGTCGACTCGTCCGCGCCGAGGTTGGAGGCCTCCACCAGACGGATATCGGCCGGGACGGCATCGCCGCCCTCGACCAGCACGATGTCGCCCGGGACGAGATCTTCGGCGGCGAGCACCCGGACGTGCCCGTCGCGGCGGATCCGGGCGGAGCGCGTGCCGAGCGCCCGCAGGCCCTCGACGGATCGCGCCGCCCGCAGCTCGGTGAAGAAGCCCAGGCCGGTGTTGACGGCCAGGACCGCCAGGACCGCGACCGCCTCGTGCCAATCGGCGAAGGCGAGCGACACCGCGCAGGCAGCCGCGAGCAGGTAGACGACGGGGCTCGCCAACTGGTGCAGCAGCAGGGCGAGCACGCCGGCCCTCTGCCGTGTGGCGATCACGTTCGGGCCGACGTGCGCGCGCCGCCGCCGCGCCTCCGCATCGGTCAGGCCCACCTTCAAGGACGTCCCGAAGCACCCCGGAACGTCCGCGGCCGGCAGGGCATGGACCTGGTCCGCTCCCGGCCGCTTCAGGGCGGGGGTCGATGCCAGGTGCGGGGCCGGCGAGACCGGTTCGGGTGCCGGCCCCGGCTCAAGCACGGCGCAATCGGTCGAGGCGCGCGGCATTCGGGCAGAACTCCGCGTGGGCGTCGGCGGCCGTCCCGGTCCGGAGTTCGTGCGCGCAGCGGTCGCGCTGCGTGCAGCGCAGGCAGACCGCCTCGAGATCCCGCATGGCCGCCGGGTCACGCCGTCGGACGGCCTCCGGATCGAGCTTCAGGCTTCGCATCAGGGTCACGATGTTGCCGAGCCTCATGTCGGCATCGGGCGCTCCGGGCGCGGGACCGATCGCTTCGGCCTCCAGCATCGTGTCCATCATCTCCGCGTCGATGGCCCTGATTTCCTCGGCCGCCTTCAGCAGGCAGCTCCACGCGCCCATCGCGGCGGCGACGCCGAAGGGGTCGAACGGATCGTGTCGGTCGGCGGGTGCGGGCATCGTGGTCTCCGATGGGCGCCCGGGATCCGCCAGGGGCGGCATCGTGGGCGGCTGGCTGTCGGGTACGGCGCGAGGGTGCCCTCCTCCGCGGTCGGGGCCATGATCTGGATCAAGGGACGCCGACGCGGTGCGGAGGCGGCTTCGCCCGCGCACGGCCCGGCGCGGCCCCGGTACGGGATCTGCCGCCGCGGATCCGTTGCGGCGCTCTTGATGCACCTCAATGCGACCCCGGGCGCAGCCTGGGACACCGGCACGCGCCTGCAGGCGGGAGGGTGTGCAGGCTCAGAGGCGTGAAAGCTTGGCGGTCAGACCTGAAAGTCGGACTTGGAGGTCCGACAGACTTGGAGGTCGGACAGACTTGGAGGTCGGACCATGTCCGGACCGGCAAGACGCCGGCCGATCTGGTGGCTCGCGGCGGCCGCCTGCCTCGCCGGGGCTGTCGGTACGGTCCTGGCGAGCCCCGCACCCCGGGATGCCGGACAGCGATCCGCCCTGGTCCCGGCCGCGTCCTATCGGGCGCTGGCGACCTTCGGTGACGCCTTCCACGCCGTCCGGACACGGGCGGCCGACGAACCCGCCGACGGCGCATTGATCGAGGCGGCGGTCGCCGCGATGCTCGCCGCGGTGGACCCCTACGCGCGGTACCTGACCGCGGCGGAGGTCCGTCGCCTCGACGAGGCGGAGTCCGGACGCTATGCCGGTCTCGGCCTCGATGTCGAGGCCGGCGGGACGGTCGTGGGCATGCTGCCCGGCGCCCCCGCGGCGCGGGCCGGTCTGGTGCCCGGTACCCTGATCGCGCGCATCGACGACGTTGCCGTCGCGGACCTCGGCCGGGCCGAAATCGTGGACCGCCTGCGCGGTGCGCCCGGCTCCACGGTGCGGCTGAGCCTCGTCCCCCCGGGCGGCCAAGGGCCGGTCGAGATGGTCCTCACACGGGAGTGGCTGCCGCTCCACCCGGTGCGCATCCGTGCCCTGGGCACGGTCGCGTATGTCGGTCTCGCCCACTTCGATGCGTTCGCGGCCGGGCGACTGCGCGGGGCCGTCGCGCGCCTCAAGGCAGAGATCGGTCCGGGCCGGCTCTCCGGCTTCATCCTGGACCTGCGCGGGAACCCGGGGGGCTTGGTCGTTCAGGCGGTCGCCGTGGCCGGAGCGTTTCTCGGTCGCGGCGAGATCCTGCGCCTCGTCGGCCGCGGCCCCGACGACGTCGAGCGGTTCGCGTCGGACGGCGCGGGTGGCGGTCTCATCGACGGCGTCCCGATGGTCGTGCTCGTCGACGGCGACACCGCCTCCGCGGCCGAGATCGTGGCCGCCGCCCTTCAGGATCACCGCCGCGCGACGGTCATCGGCACCCGCACCTACGGCAAGGGGGCGGTCCAGACGACCTATGCCCACCGCGACGGGCGCGGCCTTCGCCTCACCACGGCCTGGATGGTCACGCCGGCCGGCCGCAAGTTGGAGGGGCGCGGCATCGTGCCGGACCGCGTGGTGATCCAGGCCGGCGTGACGAAGGGGGGCGCGGGCAACGTCGAACTCCTCCCGTCCCCGCCGGGCGGGGGCGACGGCGGCCTGCGGGATGGCGTCGTGGCGGATGCCGACCTCACGCCCGCGCATGACCGTCAGCTCGCAGCCGGCCTGCGCCAACTCGGGGCCGCCGCAACGACGGGTGCGGCGGGCGAGGCCCCGGTACGCGGCTTTGACCTGCCTCAAGGATCGTCGCGGTGCGCGGCCGGACAATGCCCGGTCCGGCGCGGGCAACGCCCGCACCGATCCCATGATGGAGCCGCCCCATGACCACCTTCGACGAGCGCGAACGGGCCTTCGAGCGCCACTTCGTGCAGGACGAGGAGCAGCGCTTCCGCGCGCGCATGCGGCGCAACCGGCTGCTGGCCCTCTGGGCCTGCGAGCGCATGCGTCTCCCGGAGGATGCGGCGGAACGGTTCGTCGAGGCGTTCACCGACCGCGGTGTCCTGACGGCCGACGGACCGCTCGTCGCCGAACTCCAGGCCGACCTCAAGGCGGCGGGCGTCGAGGCGACGCTGCCGGACCTGCACGCGGAGATGGCGCGCTGCGCCGCCGTGGCCGGCGCCGAGCCGCGAGTTGGGGTTGCGCTGGATCAAAGCCGGCCCGTCTAGGGCCGCGCACAGTCGCGTCGCTTCGATCACGCCAACCACCGGGAGAGACGCCATGACCGACAAGGACTTGCGACGCGACGTCCTCGACGAACTCGACTTCGACCCCAGCCTCGACGCGGGCGACATCGGCGTCGCCGTGTCGGAGGGGGTCGTGACCCTCACGGGGCACGTCGGCAGCTATGCCGAGAAGGTCGAGGCCGAGCGGGCCGTGCGCCGCGTCAGGGGCGTGCGCGCCATCGCCCAGGAGATCCAGGTCCGCTACGCCGACGAGAAGAAGGTCGCCGACGACCAGATCGCGGCGCGGGCTCTGGCGATCATCGACTGGTCCGTGCACCTCCCGAAGCGGGCCATCCAGATCAAGGTCGCGGGCGGCTGGATCACGCTGACCGGCACGGTGGACTGGCAGTACCAGATGGCCGGCGCCGAGGCGGCCGTCCGGAAGCTCAGCGGCGTGCACGGGGTGACCAATCTCATCGCGGTCAGGCCGCGGGTCCCGCCGGCGGCCGTCAAGGACAAGATCCTGGAGGCGTTCAAGCGGAGTTCCATGTTCGAGGCGGACGGGATCACGGTCACCGTCTCGGGCGACAAGGTCACGCTGGAAGGCGCCGTGACGGCCTGGGCTGAGCGGGACGCCGCCGAGCGCGCGGCCTGGTCGGTGCCCGGCGTCCGCGCCGTCGAGGACCGCATCGTCGCCCTGAGCTGAGGAGAGCCGCCATGTCCGTCGAGACGCATGGGACCGACGCCGTCGTCGGCCGGTTCGCACGGCGCCCCGGGACGCCGGACGCCCCGGCCCGGATGTACCGCGTGACCCTGACGCTGGCGCGCTGCCCAGAGCATCCGGACGGCAGCGCCGGCAGGGGCTACGAGATCCTGGCGCCCCTCGGACCCGACGGCCACCTCGACGTGGCCCTCTGGCACGAGGCCCGCGACCGTTGCCGCGTGCGCCGCTTCTGGACCGGAGAGGCCGACTGGCACGGCCGCCTCGTGCACCGCGCCGGCGGCGAAGGCGGCGCGACCTGGCTGATCGACTACGAGGACTGGACGAACGAGGATGACGAGGCGGGCTACCGCCTCGGCACGCATGCCTTTGTCGAGGGCGAGTACGTGTCGATCCGGGATGCCGGCGATGCCGTCTACCGCACGTTCAAGGTCGCCCGCGTCAGCCGCGTGGACGTTGGGAGCGGCTCATGACGCCCGTTGCGCGTCGGCGCTGTTTGTGGGCCGACCGCGCCCCCTGATCGTCTCCCCGGTCCCACGATCGAGATCCGGGCTGGTCATGCCCCCGGTCGGGGTCAGGTCGGCGAGAGACCCGTCCCCGTCGAGGGCGACGGCGCCGACGGTGCCGAACTTGCGGGTCTCGTCGAGGGGGCTCGAGGCGGGGTCGTGGTCGAGGGCAACCTGGCCGGCCGCCCGTGCCCTGCAGAGCTGGTCGCGGTGGACCTGCGTGGAGAAGGAGGCCCCTTCGACCCTCTCCAGGCCGTGCGGTTGCGCGAAGGCATCGGCACCGGCGCCGGCCACGAGGACGAGCCCGCCCGCCTCCAGCACGGCCAGGGCGTCGACGAGGGCCGTCCGGCTGTCATCCGAGGCGGCGAAGGAAGGGCAGTCGGTCTGCGCGTAGAGCGCGCGGGTGGCGGCCGCGAGCAGGGGAGATCGCGACGGCCAGCGACTTCGCGGGCGCGGCCCATGTCGCGCCGCTACCGATCTCATTTCGGTCGCAGCCCCTCCACGGAACGATGAGCCGCGGTCGGGGCAGGCGTCGTGCAGGGCGCGAGGGCCCCGACAGCGGCGCAGAGCCGCGCTGGTCCGTCTCCGACGTGATCGCGGAGACGGCACGCGCTCACGGAAGCTGCACCTGCGGAGGCGCCTGCCCGCCCTTCCGGCGCCAGGCGCGGGCGACGCGCCAGACAGCCACCGTGAAGATCGCCTCGCCCACGAGAACGCCGATCATCGAGAATAGAGGCCCCACCGCCCAGACCATGACGACGACGAGCACGATCGAGATCACCGACGAGTAGACGCTTGAGTGAGCGAGCGCCCGGAACTGACCCCCGGCTTGCAGCAGGATGCTTTCCGGCGTGCGGACCAGCCGTAGGCCCATGATCGCCAACCACAGGATGAAAGCTCTCTGGACGTAAAGCAGATCGTAGTCTCTCGTAAACAGAAGCGACGGCACAAGATAGGCGATGACTACGCCGAGCCCCAAGGTCGCGAACCAGCCACTCATGAGGATGAATCGAAACAGGACCATCGTGCGATCGACGTCGCTCCATCGCTGCTGCGCGATCAGCCATGCGAGGCGCGGCCTCTCGAATTCTCCGAGTGCGTTCATCAAGATGATGGCTGGTCGGATCAAGAGTGCGCTCGCGGCGAGAGCCGCGAAGGCGGCGGCACCCGAAATCAGAGTCACGAAATAAGCATGCGCGTTGCCGGTGGCCTCCGTCGTGACGAGTCCGAGGAGCGACCAGCTCGAATGCTCCTTCCAGACGGCACCATAGCGCGACACTCCTTCGAGACGGGGCCATCGCAGCTGTTCCGCCAGATGATGCGGTCCGAATGCCAGCAGGCCGCTGGCTGCACTGAGCATCAGAGCTCCGTACGCCAGGAGGGGTGACGCGCTGCCCTGCCACGCGACGAGTCCGATGCCGACGGCGAGTATGAGGCCCGATACAATGTCGGACAGTGTGGCTCGCAGCGGCAGGCCGATCGCATACGCATAGGCGCGACCGAACCAGCGCAGCATGGTCAGGCTTGCAAATCCTCCAAACAGGATCGCAGCTATAAATTCGGTTCCAAGTGCGATGCTCAAGGCAGAAATCAATAAAAACACCAATAAAGCCAGCGTGAAATTGACGGCGAGCAGGCATTCGACCATGCCGGCATCGCGCGTGCCGTCGGCTTTCGCCATCACGACGGGTAGGGGCGCGCACAGGAATGCACCGGAAAAGCTCATCAGAAATTGCGAGGTGACCATGAGGAACGAGAAGGTGCCAAATTCATTCGGGTTCATCAGATGAACGAGGACGACTGACAGAATGAATTGTGTCGCCGAAAGCGCCAATGGTCCGGATACGGCAATTGCATACGGCGTCATGAGTCGAAAGAATTGAATTATATTAACGGTCATGGGAGTGCTGTTTTTCCAAATGAGCATTGTGGTGCCAAATCAAGTTCAATTCGTTGCGCTATGGCGCGCGATTAAAAAGCGTTGTTGCAATTCGGGCATTAAATTTGCTAGCTTCACGCCATCTGTGAGCATGGGCGATAAAATCTCCGTCCTGGAAGGGGTGGCTGATCGCAGAAAATATCAAGTCCCAAAAATGGGTCGATGATCGCGGCAATTTGTGTATCTACAGTATTGTCGATGGACTCGTAATCCAAGTACGAATCGAAGCGCCTGTTATCAGGATAGTCTTTATGCTGCAAGATCAATATATGAAGCCCTCAGTGGGTACCGTGTTGAGATCTATGTGGAAGCATAAGATATTGATGTTCCTGGCTGTCGCCGCCGGTGTGCTGTTATTTTTATCTGCTTATTTGTTAATTGCGCCGGTTTATGAAGCGTCCACGTCGCTTCTTGTCAGCCAGACGTCGGAGAACATCTCCGATGGCAGCCGGAAGCAGCTTGATCTGATCGCGTCTCAGGCGCGAATTGCGGAAAGCGAGGATGTCGTCCGCGGCGCGATCAATCGCGTCGGGCTTGATAAATTCAAAGGCGTGGGCCGTTCGCGCCTTCCCGGATTGGGAGGGTGGCTGAGGCAGATCGTCCATGGCGGGCGGGACAAGGACGGGGCGGTCACGGAGAACGCTGGAAATAAGGATTCGGGGATCTCCGACCTTGATCTGATCGCTTCCGTTTTGAGCCGACGCCTCACGGTGCGGACTGAGCCCAATTCCGAGGTCCTGAAGATCTCGTTTCAATATACGGATCCACGCCTGACGGCAGCTTTCGTGAACGCCGTGGCGGAATCGTTCATCGAGCGCCAGATCCGTCTCGCCGATACGCCAGGCGCCATCGATTTCTTTCGTGAGCAGAAGAAGCGATTCAACGAAGAAGTTGAGATGCGCTCCCGGCTGTTTGAGCAGTTCTCACGTCGGGAACGGATGTACTCGGTGGAGGATGAGCGAAGCCTGCTCCTGCATCGCGCCAGCGACCTTGCCGCAGCTCTGACGATGACGCGCAGCTCTCTGGTTGACAAGCAGGGTCAAAAGGGTGCGCTCGTCTCACAATTGCGACTTCTCAAGCCGGTGACACAGTCTCCATTCGTATCGAATCTGGTCGAAAATCTCGGTAGTGACGAGAAGGGGCGGCCGCCGTCGCGAGGCCCATCGGAAAACACGGCTGGCGCTGGAGACCCACCGTTGTTGATGGTGCGCGTCTATCAGGATTCGATGGTTGCGCTGCTGAAGGTCAATTCCGAGATCGCCGGCCTTGTCGATCTCGTTAAGCAGCAGGAGCATGAGGTCAGCTCCGTCAACCGAGACCTGACGACCCTTGTCAGCAAGCAGACGGAATTCGAGAGATTGAAACGCGACGTCACTCAGGCGACGTTGAATGCCGAGCTCTACGCGAAGCGGGCCACCGAGGAGCAGATCAATGCCGACCTCAGATCTGCGAAGCTGACGAACATACGTGTGATTCAATCGGCTACGACCCCGCTCCGAGCCGTGTTTCCCAACGGGACCCAATTTCTCGGGCTCGGCGTCGTGCTCGGTCTGATCCTGGGCGCCTCGGCTTCCCTGATGCTCGAAATGTATGGTCCGCGACCGGCGTCCGACGCGACGACCCCGGTCGCGTCGGTTGCGCCCGGTCGCTTCGCCGCCGCACCGGCTTCAACGCCCGGCGTGCAGACCAGTGAGATTCTCCGGAAAGCGTCCGCCTACTTCGCGATGGCCGACCTCAAGCGGCGCGCACGGGCGCCTTCCGGATCTTAGTGCTCGACTCGATCCTGCGTGATGCCGTTGCCGCCGCCTGCGCCTCGCTGCTTAATCCACGCCAATGTTGGGACAGCCGTGAAAACGAGGCGGAATCAGGACCCGATCGGTGCAGGCTCGGTGCCCGATAGACCGGTTGTCGTAAGGAAATGCCGAAGGGCCGCGATGACGGCGTCCTGCTCATCGTCACGCAGGCCCGGGTATAGCGGTAACGAGAGCGTGCCCTCCCCCCACTGCCACGAGATGGGATATCGAAGCGGCGCCTGGGCCGTGCGGTACAGGCTCAGAGAGGGAACACAGCGATAGTTGACGGTTGCACCGATCCCAGCCTCGCCGAGAGCAGTCAACACGGCGTCCCGGGCACCACCCGGAACGTGGATCGGGAATAGATGCCGCGCCGAGACGGCGCCGTCTTCGATGGTCGGCCATCTGAAGGGCGTGCCCGACAGCGCAGCCTCATACCGTCTGCAGAGACGTTCCCGGACCTTCTGCTGCACGTCGATCTCAGCGATCTGCGGCTCCAAAAGGACCGCAAGCAAATCCGGGAGGTTGGCTTTCGTCCCCAGGCGGGCGATGTCCCAATGGCGGTAGGCGTGTCCTTCGAAACGCCGGGCCGCGCTCGCCGACATGCCGTGTTGAACGGTCTGAGCCAAGGCATCCGCCAGAGCCAGATCGTTGGTGATGACAGCGCCTCCTTCGCCACAGGTTACATTCTTGGTCGCATAGAACGAGAAGATCGCCGCATCGCCGAGCTGGCCCGGACGCCGGCCGTCCCGCGTGCCTTCGAAGCAGTGCGCCGCGTCTTCGATGATTTTGACCGCGGCGGGAATGGCAGCCCTGAGGGCCGGTATATCCACCATCTGGCCGTACAGATGGACCGGGATGACGGCGCGGGTCCTCGCGGTCACCGCCTGCCCTACCTGTACCGGGTCGATGAGCAATGTTCGCGCATCGACATCTACGAAGACCGGTGTCGCGCCCACTTGCCGGACGACGTTGGCAGTCGCAGCGAATGTCATGGCGGGAACGATGACTTCGTCGCCCGCTCCAATGTCGAGGGCGAGCAACGTCGCGATGGCGCCCTGTGTCCAGCTTGACGTCAGCTTGGCGCTCTCGATCCCGAAGAAGCGGCGCAGCGTCCTTTCGACCTCATGACAACGTGGACCGCTCGTGAGGAAAGGACTTGCGAGAACCGACGCGACACGTTCAGCGTAATGGGCCGGGAGAGAGTGTCGATAAAATGGAACGGCCATTCAGCTGACCTCACTGGCGCTGGATCCTGCGGTATCCAGTGCATGTTGTTCAAGTAACCGCAATACCGCACCGCACGACCCGGCAGACCTCGTGCGAGACAGGCGTGCAGCCGGCCGATCTGATCTGATGCCTGTTCGACACGGGGTACGTTGATCGGGCGGCGCATACCCACTTGGGATGTCCCACCACGATTCGCCTCATTCTCGCTTGGTTCGACACGGCCGAAGCCCCCGCACACCGGCGGCCCGGACGCCATGCGTTGCGGCCGCTCAGGAATACGACGCGCATGCAGTACACGGGCTCAACGCGCGCCGGCTCAAGGGAGGCCCATGGTACCGGAATATTTATCCGCAGACGCCATCGGCCTTCTTGCGTGATGCGATCCATGCTGCTCCGATCACGGTCGGGCTTGCCGTCAAGCGATCCCGACCGCCGGACTGGCGGGGATCCCACTGAGTCGAGACCTGGGGGACCAAGCCCTACGCCATTCCTGCTCAGAGCGGCCGAGGCGGGATACGGTCCCGTTCAACGCTTGAGATCGTCGTCGCGATACGCATTCGATGGCCGGCCTTGTCGAAGTGCTTCGCCGGGAACTTGCTGTTTACACTTATGCAACGATTGGTGAGGATAATTCACGACCGGCCTGAGCAAGCGTTTACTCGAAGCGAGGATGCCCAGACATGGTTCTTATCGTCGCCTCGGCTTTTGCAGCGGCTCTCGTCGCGTTCATCTGGACGATAGGCAGTGGCCTGATCACCTCCATCCTGGCGGTCTTCATGGCCGGCAACTGTGCCGCTCTGATCGCTGGATGCTGGATCACGCGCCAACGCGGTGCGGCCTAGGGACCCGCACAAAACTCCCGATGCCTGGGAGTTCTCCGTCAGCACGCGACCGTGCGACGGGCGTTTTGTGCGAGGCTCTTCGCCAGACGGGCTTCTGGCGAGCCGACCGCTCGACTTTATGACCGCCGGACACGCGCGATCCGAGGCGGGCGTGTGGCAACGGGCCGACCACCATCTCCAACTGTACGAGCACGTGTCCAGCGTCAGGACGGCCGGGCCAGCCGAGGCCGCTCGGCACGCCGGCTCCTATGTTTTTGTCCGACGCCTCCGGGGCCGCGAGTTCCTCGGGTCAGCTCCGGGTGAGCCGCAGAATCTTCGGCCGTCCGGGACGGACGGCGCCGGGTGGCGCAGTTCGACCGACAGGTGCGGCCTTGGCGGGGACCGCCCCGATCCGGCCGACGGAGGTACGCTGCAAGGGTCAGGGGGATGATCGGCGGGTACGCGACGGCAACTACTGGCGACGAGGCCGGTGATGCTGCACCGGGGCATGATCGTCGCTCTCGACGTCGCGTTCAGGGCATCTTGAAGGTGACCGTCTTGTGTCCAAAGTAGTTGGCGACGGCACCGGCCATGATGCCGATGGCGTGCGCGGCAGGCGCCGCGACCGTCGTGAGGCCGAGCGGCATCAACACTCCATCGCGCGCGACGACCGCCACCGCCACGGTTACGACTGCCCCGATGAGATTGACCAGGAGGAAGCCTCCAAGTTGCGCGGCAAAGGATCGCGACGAGCCCGGGAAGACGAAGCTGCGGTAGATCACGAAGCCGATCACCATGCCAACCGCAGTGGCTGTCGCGACCGCGAGCGAGAACGGCATCACGGTGCTGAACAGGAAGCGTGATGCCCAGCTCACGCCCGAGGCGAAGCCGCCCGCGAGCAGAAAGCGGACGCGCTGGTCGAGCCGTGTGAGGTCCTGCAGGCCGAGCCGCATCATCTCAGACCGACAGGCCCGCCCAAGCCAGCACGAAGCACATCGCGAGCACACTCCCAGCCGTCAGCGCCAGCCGGTCTGTGAGCGCGAAGACGACCGGATCATCCTGCAGCGTGCCGCGCTGACACGCGACCCAGATCCGCCCCAAAATGACCGACAGCGCGAGGGGGAAGCCCCAGAGCCACGCAACATCGCCATAGAAGGTCTGCTTGAACGCGTCGTCGATCACATAGAACACCAAGATGAGGAGCGCGGACGTGCCCGCCGCGACACCGGCGGCCAGCACCAGGGGCAAATCCGCCGCCACGTAGCCGCGTCCGTTGATCTGGACCGCGCCGCGCGTCGTGGCACGGGCGATCTCGGTGTGGCGCTTGGCCAACGCCAGCGAGGTGAACAGGAACATCGAGAACACGAACAGCCATGGCGAGGCGATCGCCGCCACCGCGGCGGTCCCCACCGCCAAGCGGATCGTGAACAGGCTGGCGAGCGTCAAGGCGTCGAGCAGGACCACCCGCTTGAGGTAGAACGAGTAGGCGAGCGTCAGTCCGGTATAGGCTGCCAGCGTGAGGACCACTTTCGGGCCCGCGAGCGCGCCGAGCAGGAAGCCGGCTCCGAGGCCGGCCGGCACGGCGGCGAGACCGTAGACGATCGGGAACTGGCCGCTGGCGAGAGGACGGTTCTTCTTCGACCAATGCCGTCGATCGTCCGCGACGTCCCAGATGTCGTTGAGGATGTAGGTCGCCGACGCGATCAGGCAGAGCGCCACGAAACTGATCGCGAGCGACCCGAGTGCGGATGGGTCGAGGAAGCGATTGGCCAAGACGGCGGGCACGAGGACCAGCGCATTCTTGGCCCATTGATGGGACCGCATGCTCTTGAGGAGCAGGCGACCGTAGGACGGACGCGGGAAGACGCCGACGACGTCGGCCGCTCTGCGGGCCGCCCGCTCCACCCCCGGGGAGGCGCCTACCACGATCGCCTGCCGGGCGGCCTGCCACACCGGCAGGTCGGCGCGGCTGTCGCCCGCATAGTCGAAGCCCAGCGGGAAGCGGCGGGCGAGCTCGGCCGCTTTGGCGCGCCCTTTCAGGTTCGTCTGCCCGTCGCTGGCGATGACGCTGCTGATGAACGGGAAGCGCCGGGCGATCTGGGAGGCTGTGACATTGTCGGTGGCCGTCGACATGTGGACCGGCCGGCCTCTCCCGGCCTCGGCCTCCGCGAAGGCGACCAGTTCCGGGTTCTCCGGCAACGCCTCAATGTCGAGCGTGACAGCCTGCGCCATGCGTCGTTTCAGGTGGGCGCGCCCGCCCATCGCCCAGTAGAGCATGCGCAGGATATTCAGCGGATCGGCCCGCATCAGCGCGAGCGCCTTCTCGTAAAGCACATMCGTCCGCAGGAGCGTTCCGTCGAGGTCGAGGATGAGTGGCACCTCGCGCGATCCAAGTTCCGGGAAGGCCGTCGGGCGAACGGCCTCGACTCCCGGACCGATCTGCCCCGACAGCAGGGAGCCGGCTACCAAGCTCGGTGAGCCGCCATACTGAATCCGGGGGGGGGTGTCGTGCAGAACAGATCGCGTCATCTCAGGCCTCAAGCTCCGCTCAGCAACGATTGTGGACAGGGCCGCCTCAATCAGCGCCGCCAAGATGCAGTGATCCACATCCGGCCGGTCGGGTCGCCGCTGAGATGAGAAATACGCAACTGAAGAACTATTGCAGGAGTCGATACAACGTCTTTCTGCCGAGACGCATGGTGGTCAGAGAGGCCGGGTTCGAGAATTTCAGCGCAAGGAAAAGCATTCCGTGTCCTCTCCGAATGCGTAGGCCTTCGCTTTGCAGTCGGCCGGTTCCCCGACCATGAAGCCGGAACCCACGTAGCCTACATAGACGCGGCCGAAATGATCGGCATCGGCGCCGAGAACAGTGACCTGATCCAAGGTGCCGACGGGGAAGGCCCCGATCTTGGTCCAGCTCTCACCATCATCAATTGATCGCCAAAGTCCATATTCGTCATTCAGCCGACCGGATATGAAAATCGTAGGATGGCCGGCGAGGTCAGGCCGCCCAAAGGCGATATCATCGACTTGGCTGACTCCGCGGATCGAAGACCAAGTCTCCCCGCCGTCACGGCTGCGCCTCAAAGGCGTGCCCGTCGCGTAGGGGATGCCCGATGTGAAGAACAGCTCGCCCTGTCGACCTGGCACGGCGCGGAGCTTCGCGGCGTATCCCGTATTCGGCGCGATCTCACCCATGAAGACTTGGCGCCACGACTCGCCACCGTCGTCCGTTCGCCAAAGCCCTTGCAGACGTTGATTCGATCCTTCCCCGCTATGAACCAAATAGAATACGCCGGGCCGCGTGCCGTCTGCCGTGAGGGTCTTTCGCGACAGGTATATGTGTGGATGTGAACCCGTGAACGGCAGGGTCTCGCCACTCAGAACGACCCGTTGCCAGGACCTTCCGAGATCCTTTGTGTAGAACGGCGCGCGGTTGTACGTCGGCTCCCAGACGATGTTGTTCGGGTCGCCGGCCGAGACCGCGATGGTGCCGAACGACATTCGCCAGGGGTCATCGGGCCGGGTACCCGGCGGGGTTGGCAGCGTGGCGAATTTGGTCCAGCTCTCGCCGCCGTCCAAGCTGTACCCGGCCAGCACGGCATCGCCATCCTCGGAGCAGCAGGACGTCCGGGTATCGGACGCATTCGTCACGACGAACCGCGGGTTGGCGGGAGTCAGCGCCACCTGTTGGGCGGCGATCAGCACGCGCTCCTTCGGGCCGTAGGTCGTCGAATAGGCCGTCAGGTCATGCTTGACGTGGATGCCGAAGTCCCAGACTGCGAACAGGGGGGCCTGCCCCGGGGCCTGATTGACGTCGTTCGCGACCAACTCCTCGATACCCCGGGTCTGGCTCACCCACGTCACCGTTCGCGGCGATTCGGACAGGTCCGCGTAGAAGACGCCCATGCCTGCGCCAGCCCAGAGCCGATCCTTCTTCACGGGATCGAACATGATACGGCTCATCGCGAAGTAGGAGGCGTTGCTGACGCGAAGCCACGGCGGGTCACCGGACCCGACCCGCGACGCGTGCGCCAGACGCGTCCACGAGCGCCCCCCGTCGGTCGATTGAAACACCGTTCCGCTCTGATCGATGATGAGGATGCGCGCGTCGTCCGCGTCGTTGGCCACGGCTACAAAGGGCAGGCTCGGCAGAGCGCCGTTGGATGTCAGGCTCTGCCATGCGCCTGCGCGGTAGCGCCAAGCCATGCGAGTCTCGAGATCGACACCGAAGAATGTCCCATCCCGCGCGAAGGCCCCCTGACTGAGCATCGACGGTCCGCCCTGCCCGTTGGAGGGAAGCCGGGAAAAGCTTCTGCCGCCGTCGGACGAGGCGAAAAGACCGTTTCCGGCCGACATCGCCCAGACGCGCCCCGTGAACCGGCCGCCGGCTTTCTCGAACCACGTGATGATGCCCGGGCTCTGGTGCCCGTCCTGGGACGGGCGCAGATCTTTAGCCGGAGGCACCGACGGAACGCGCGACCACGTTAAACCCGCGTCCTCGCTGCGCCAGAGACCGTCGGCCGGAGTGCCGAAAAGCGCGACGTCCGGCCGCTCGGGATCAACCGTGATGAACGGCCCGGAATTGCGGAACTCGCTATTCGGATCAAATCCATGCGCGAACGGTGCCGTCGACGAAGCTGCGAATGACCGCCCGCCGTCCTGTGAGGTGAACACCCTTCCCTTCAGCGCCAGATAAATCCGACGCGGGTCCGAGGGTGCGACGACGACCTCGTACACCCCCTCGTTCATTCCATTCTGGACACGAAACGTCGACGGCATCGAAGCGGCGGTCACAAGTTGAACCCATCGATTAGCCGTGTCGCTCCAGATATAGGCTCCGTACACATCCGCTCTGACGACGCGCGTCACCCCGCTGACGTCCGAAGAGTATCCGGTTATGAAGCCGCCCCCACCGAGCTTCACGGACCGCCACAGATAGGATTCCGCGTGGGCGGCTGTCAGGGCCGCCAGACTCCACAGCAATACGGCGAGACCGCGTAGCGATGCGGAGGAGGGCGGACCCGTCGTTGACGATCCGCGCTGCCTCAAGCGCCGCGGCAGGTTCCACCCGCGATCAGCAACCGCGGCCCGGCCAACCATCCCCTGGCGCACAAAACGGAAGCCCGTCGGCATCATGGCCTGCACTCCGCCGCAACACTGAACCGGACGCCCGGAAACCGCCGACATCCGGCCCGGACAACGACGTTGGGAACGCGCCTCAGCTGAACCATGCGGCTCGCCTTGCCTTGGACGACGGAACGTCGTGGACCACGGGACGTCGCCCCGCCACGGCTGGAGGATGGCGCCGAGGGGCGGAGCGCCTGTGGCGTGATGATCCCGTCGCGACCCGGAGCCCCAGAGACGATCGCGAGTCTCGAACGCGCCGGGTTTTGGACTGGGAAGCAAATCAGAATCATCCCGGAATGAGAATACAAAGTGATGATCATCGTTCGCTCCGCCCCGTGTGCTGCCATCGCGGAAACAAAAATCTCCATGCTCAGATCTGATCGGAACGTCGAAAAATTCCCAACGTGCAGATACTAAAGATCAACCGAATCTACGCCGAGCCCAAGCCACATCAGGATTGACGATTTCGAATTATAACCACTCAACCCTTGATGATGACCGCATCCAATTGATCGGTCGGCGGTCGGCGCGATGCGGCGAGCCCCGCGAAAAAACCGAGGGCGACCGCATTCCAAGCCACGAACGAGTACAGCCCACCCTGGAACGAGCCGCGCCGCAGCATGAGAAACAGTATCGGACCGGCGAATGCCACGACCAGGTATGTGAGGTAACGCCGGTCCGAGCCTGCGGCGATCGTCAATGCGACGATCGCGGCCCACCAGATGACTACGAGTGCGCATGTCCGGACCTGCGTGAGTTTAGAAAGCGCCTGCCGCCAGTGAGGCTGCCCGAGGACGGCGCGAAAAACCTGGCCGACCCCGTTTGCGTAACCGGTTAAGAGCCGAGTGCGCAAAAGCTTATAGCTCTCGATCGAATGCCCATAATGAACTACGGCGGGGACATCGATTCGGGTCAGCTTCCAGCCCTGGCAAATCAATCTCGAAGCCAGTTCAAATTCCTCGAACGATTTCAAATTACGGTCGGCAAAGTACCCGCACGCCTTCACGGCGGAGACCCGATAGAGCCCTCCGCAATCCAGACGATCGACCAGCCGAGGAAAGTACGCGGAATTTTTTTCGGCGTTGACCTTTCGGGTCCGAAATTCATGATTATCGGCATTCGCCTCTTCAATGCGGCCGCCGACCCCCGCGAAATCCGGGTGCATTTCCAAAAATGGGATCGCCTTCGGCAGGAACGACCGATCGATCTCCATGTCACCATCGAGAAGATAGAAGAACTCTCCTCGGGCAAATCGATACGCGAGTTGGGCGCCGGCACCGCACGACCGCTCGGACGGATTTGCAAGCTGTACGATCTTCACATCGTATCGTGCCGCGATGTCGAGTGTGCCGTCGGTAGAACCACTATCGGCAACAACGACCTCACCACCGAACGGCTCGGCCGCTTCGAGAGCCGTTTCGATCGCGCGTGCGATCCGCTCCGCCTCGTCGAGAACCTTGATCCCGATCGTGAGCTTCATGGCCAATTCCGCTTGGAAGATGGAAATTGCATCAGAATTTCAAAAATTGACTTCATTCTTCGCAATCAAGACAAAAGACTTTCGTATCGTGCAAGTGTCTTGTCGAATGAAATTCCCGCGGCCACATTTCTCGACCGTAAGGCCATCTCCTCGTAAAAAGCGCGGTTGGACGACAGGTGCGTAATACACTCCGCCAAGCCGCGGGCATCGTCGAGATCGACCGGAATGCCGCAGCGCCGCCCGGACTCGTCGGTAATGCCTTCCAGCTGGACTGGAATGTTCGAGACGACGAGCGGCAGCCCAAGTTTGGCCGCTTCGATGAGCGCTAGGCTATGGCCTTCGAAACGGCTCATCTGCACGAAGACGTCGGCCGAAGCCAGCGCCCGAAGTGCCTCCCTGCGAGTCATGAATCCGCGAAACATCACGCGATCCTTGACACCCAGACGATCAGCGAGGTCGCGCAATCTCTCTTCCTCTGGCCCCCGTCCGATAATACTCACAATCACGCCCGGCATGTCCGGCGCCGCTTTGATCAACACGTCGTAATTCTTTTGCGCCGAGATACGCCCGAGGCTTACGACGTGAAATGGCGCTTCGTTCCCGAGACGCTGCTGCCTTATCCGAGACAGCTCCGACAGATGCTTTTCGATCGCCGGCGGCAGCGCATTGGCGATGACCCGCTGCTTCGTTTGCAGCCAGCCGCCTCTACGACAATACGAAGTCGCTACTGTCTTCGAAACACACACTGACGCAAAGACGTTCGGCGGCGCCCCCACATATCGATCGAGCCAATTCATGGGCCAATCCAGGGTGTCGGCGGGGGTATGATGCGATGTGATCGCCCGAATGCTTCTGTTCGACAACAACGCTGCCATGGGCACCAACAGATTGGCGGCCGGCATCGCGCTCACGACGCAATCCGGGGCTTCCGTTCTAAAAATCTGGACAAGTTGCTTGATCAAGCGCAGCAGACAGACGATCGATCTCGGCTTCTCAGAGGCGACGTAGCGCCATGCGGCACGGCCACCAGCTTCCTCCGAGGTATCGGAACCCGGCCACAGTGCAATGAGACGTGCTTGAAACCCCTTGGCCGTCAAGCCAACGGACAGATCGCTCCAGAGTTCGCCTACTCCGCCCGCTTCGGAATGGTTGGCAACGAAGTAAACCGTCGGGCGCAAGGGCACGGAGGTTCCTTGCACTGCCGTCACGATCGGCTCGGTCAACAACATGTCAGCCGCATCACAATTGGTGTCTCTTCCTGCCGTCGGTCTCATGCATTTCTGCATGAGTCAGCGCTTAATCCAGGGACCGGATTTGAACCGTGCGCCTATGCGGTTCAACATTTTAGGAGCGGCTTATCGATCTATTCCAGCGCAATCCGATGGGTGCCGTTCGTTCGATCTGATGTCTTCGTGAGAAGGTGAAACACTGCGACCGGATTAGACCACAAATATCTCAAGCTCAACCGTCGCGGCTCCTGATACATGCGGTATAGCCACTCCAGACCGGCATCCTGCATCCACCGTGGCGCCCTCGGGACGTCCTCCGCGATGTGATCGAAAAGTCCGCCACAGGTTCTGATCCAAGCCAGACCTGCCAGCTTGCTCTGCCATGAACACGCGATCTCTTCTTGAAGGGGACTACCCAGGCCGAGCCACAAGACCTGTGCGCCGCTGCGAAGGATATCAGAACAGATTTTATCTTCGTCCGCGCGATCGAAATAACCGTCCCGACACCCAACGACGTGAAGGTTCGGATATAGCAGCTTCAATCGCTGCGACGCACGCGATGCCACGCCTGGCTTCCCGCCCAAGAAATAAAAACGTATTTGCTCGCGGGAAGCCAGCTCGGCGCAATCATGGATAAGATCGGTCGTTGCGACGCGCTCCGGCAGAGGAATACGACAGAACAAGCGTGATGCGAACACCAGCGAGGCCCCGTCGGCATCGATGATTGAGGCTTTTGACAACGAGTTTCTAAAAGAGTTATTGAAATGATAACGTGCTATGACCGAACCGTTAGACGCCATGACCAGCTTCGGTTCGGCTAGGCGGCCGGACAACGCGGAACGGCAATCCCCTTGCATCTGCTGAGCGAGTTGTTTCCGCGATATGACCGTCGTGGGAATACCGCCAATACGCAGTATCGACGATTTTTCCGCCGCATCATCGACCGGCGGGTTGGCGCCAGCCGTCTGAGACACGGTATTTCCCATAGGCAGATCGGAGAAACTGTCTTCTCGGCTTGAGGCGCCGTCCGTGCCGCTGCGTAACGCCGCAACATCTGTCCGTTCACAGCATGTCGATAATCTGTCCAGACGCGACATCTCTACATCCCTCCTGTAGCGCTTCGGGTGTAGGGCAATCACTCCGCCTTAACGATTTTTTAACCTATAATCATTCGATCGCCGCAGCGCAATAGAAAATTCGCGGGAGAAAAAAGCGTTTTCAATCCATAATTTAGGGGTCGTTCCGGAGAATAATTGAATTGACCGGGATGAGGTGCGTTCGTGATGCGAGACGGCCGATTCGATCTTTGAAGTGGCGAGCCTCGACAAGACGATCGGCGCCGATGAGCCCGTTTGCCGGCGCTTGAACGCAGGAATCGCGATAGAAAGCGCAACGATTTCGCAACAGGATCTGCTCTGATCCGCTTGGATTGGCGCAATCCGCCTCCCTGCGACGGAATTCGACTTCCTGATGCCAAGGACAGAGTGGCCGAAACCTCGGTTCTGAGTCGCCGGGCCGTCGCTCAAGCCGGGCTGAGGCTGGCTATTTCCGTTGGCTCGTCGACACACACGGAAGGCGTCGCGCGGTTTCGCCGGTGTATTCGTTGTGGTGAGGTTTCGAGGAAAGCGGCAACGCATGCCCGAGGACCGGTCAGCGCGTCGATGGACAAGAGATTTGCCCTTCAGATCCCGAGCGCCGGGGGCGCCGGAAAGATCGGCGCCATCTCGCGCTTCTTCTCGGGAGCGTATTTAATGACCGGTCACTTGCAAAATATTGAGCGAACTTATACAGTTTTTGTTGCAATCATATCGGCGTAACCTACGTTTTCTTTCGCAAACAGTTCGGGCTCCATCAGAAAATCGACGCATTGAGATGCAGAAAGCATTTTTAATGTCAGTAATTTGGACCGTTAATCGGCCGTTAACCCTATTGCGAAGCGGGGCGATAACCGATATAGGGAATTCGGGAAGTGTCTCGGGATCGAAAATTGATTCGGTTCTGCGACCCGCGTCTTCGGCCGCGCTGTCTGGCGACGTGCGCCGCTCATGCGCGATCGAGTGCGTTCAGAATACGAGTTGAGATGCGAGCTTAATCGCACGGAATACCAGAGCTGCGAAGACGCCAAGTCGCAGGCTTCAACGAAAATAACCCGCCGCGCCTTCACCGTCAGCATCCGTACATCCCTATGGTCCTTCGCGAAAGAGACGGGTCAATTTCTTTAGGTCGCGGCGAGTGGTGATGAAAATTCAGTTGCGGATTCCGTGTCTATCGAGACTCTGAATGCCCCGTGATAATGCGAGTTTTCGTTGGCAAGACGAGGGTGATGGTTTCACTTGGGGAATGGAGAGCGGGAAAGCGTCAATTGAATGCCGCTTTTACTCAATCGATTGTTGGAAATAGATCGAGGAGGGTTAAGCGATGAATTCTGCTGAACCAGGGTTGTTGGCGACCCCAGGTCCTGACTCTGAGGTGGGCGCTGGCCATACGTCCAATATCTGGAATGGTGTGCGTATTGCAATCGACGTGGTCGTAGCGGCTGCTGCCATCGTCCTTCTGACCCCGCTCCTCGCCTTGATCGCTGTGTTGGTATCGTTCGACAGTCCTGGACCTGTCTTGTTTCGGCAGGGGCGTACCGGTCTGAATGGCCGTAAATTCAATATCTATAAATTTCGCACCATGCATGTCCAGGAAAACGGGCCCGACGTCCAACAAGCGAGCCGCAGTGACGCCCGCGTGACCCGTGTTGGTCGGTTCCTGAGACGGAGCAGTCTCGACGAACTTCCGCAATTGTTGAATGTTCTCAAATTCGAGATGGCGATTGTCGGACCTCGGCCGCATGCGGTTTCCCATGACATCTATTATGGAAAATTGATTCCGGGCTACAATGCGCGCTTTCGTGTGCGGCCGGGGATAACCGGCTGGGCGCAGATCAGCGGGTCCCGAGGCGCGACCCCCTGCTCCACCGATATGGAGCGGCGCGTTGCCCTGGATCTTTGGTATGTATCGAACGCCAATTTCATGCTCGATCTAAAAATAGTTCTGAAGACGGTTCTGATGTGTCTGGCGTTCAAGCTAGACGCTTACTGAAGCTGCGATCTGCGAACACGATGATCGTAAGTCAAAGAGTTGCCGCTGTGTAAATGACTTCGGCTCGACCGGCGCATGCCGGATAGATCGGTGCTGCGGCAGAACGTCATTTGATAGCTGCGAGCGAGGTTGTCGCGATGCAGAAAAGAGTCGCTGTTACCGGAGCAGCAGGATACATCGGTTCGGTGCTCGTCGCCCATCTTCTTGGGCGCGGATATCGCGTTCGGGCCATCGATGCGTTCTTCTTCGGGCACCAGTCCCTGCGCAGCTTCCGCGATCATCCCGCGATGGAGATTCTACAGTGCGACATCCGCAATTATCCGCCCGGTGTCTTCGATGATTGCGACATCGTAGTCGATCTGGCAGCTCTCTCGAATGATCCGTCCGGCGACCTCGACGCAGAATTGACGCGGTCGATTAACGAGCGGGGCCGGATAGCCTCCGTTCTGCTCGCTGAGCGGGCCGGGGCCGCGCGCTATCTTTTTGCAAGCTCCTGTGCCGTCTACGGCGAGCATATTGGAAGCGATGTGGATGAGGAGTCCGAGCTCCGGCCGCTTACCCTATATGCAGAGACATGTGCAAAGGCAGAAGAGTTCATACTCAGTCGGAACAATTCGGATTTTACCACGGTCTCGTTGCGAAATGGTACGGTCTTCGGCTTGTCACGGCGGATGCGGTTTGACTTGGTAGTCAATAAGATGGCCCTTGATGCTTACGAACTCGGCTGCATCAGCGTCGTCGGAGATGGCGCGCAGTGGCGTCCCCTGGTTCATGTCGATGACGTCGCGCGAGCGTTTCTTCTCGCCCTCGAGGCGTCCGACCGGGCCGTGGCTGGCCAGGTGTTCAACATAGGCCGAGAGAATTACCAGATCTCGGAGATCGCGTACCAAGTCTGGCTGGCGAGCGAGGTCGCGCCAGCGGTCTCGTATATTGGTGCCGGTACGGACCGTCGGAACTATCGGGTCAGCTTCAAGAAAGCTGAGGAACGACTGAAGTTTCGGGCGCATCGGTCGATCGGTAGCGCTGTGTCGGATCTGCAGGATGCACTCCGGGATGGGCGTGCGGGCAATGCGCCGTGTTGTCATACGGTCGAATGGTATCGCTCCCTCCTCGCGGCGAAAGGCGTTGGTCTTGGTCTCGCCCACCGGCATGTGAGCGGAAACGTGGTTTTGGTCCGGTGAGCAGATCGGAACCGGACGCGCTTTTTGGGAGTGCGGGAGTAATCGGAAGATGCTTGTCCGCCGTTTCCGAAGAGCCGCCGGCCGAATGCGGCCTCCATCGAGGGAATCCTATGTTCCCAAGATGTCGGTCGCCGGTGACCGGCAGTTCATCCCGCCAGAGAGGGGGCACGCGACGCTCCCGTGGCGGGCCGGCCCCCGGAAAGATGGAGCCGAATGGCTGCCGGGATGTCCTCGGCTCTGAGGTGTGGGCAATGAATGGTCGCGACGGTGCGCTGTGCGCGGGTAAGGGAGACCTCACGTGGCGCCAGCATCCCGGCGAAGGACAACCGATCGGGCATGGGCTGCAGGAAATGCCGCCGCGCCATATCGGCCGACTCGGCGTGTCCTCGCCTGATCCATTGGCTCAGCGTGCGTTCTCTGCTCCCGCGCTGAAGGGGGCGATGTTGTGCGACGTATAATGGGCTGTTCTGCAGCCGCTGGTCGAGGCATGCCGGCCGAAGGTGGCGAGACCGCCGTCACGGACCTGCGGGGCACGCTTTCGGCGATCCTGAAGCGGCATCGGGACCGGCCAAGTGGCGCGCGATCCCGGAAGGGCTTGGGCCGTGGTGGCGTGCAGCGCAGATTTTCGTCCGGTGGTCGCGCGCTGCGGTTTGGGATCGACTGCCCGGCCGTCTGTAGGGGCGCGGCGTTCTGCGGGGCGTCGTGTGCTTTGACGGCGCCAATATGCGTGCGCATCAAAAGGCGGCCGGAGCCGCGAGATGGCGGGATCTGCAACCCAGCGAGACAATCGTGAAGCTGTCGGCCGATCAGGGGTTGGCTATGAGACCAAGGCTTGCGTGATCACCTGCGGCGCAGGCCGTGCCCTCGCCGTCCGGATCGGCGAGGGCAAGCCCATGAACCACCGCACATGCCGCCCTTGCTCGATCGCCAGCCGGGCCTTCCCCCAACAGGTCGTCGCGGATCGCGGCGACTCTAGCCGTCGCCCCCGGCAGTCCGTTCGAGGGGCCTCGGAAAACCCACCCTCTCGTCGAGCGATCTGGGCACGGCTCGGAGAATGGCGAGCCGTTGCTATGCGCTACAAGACGGCTACCACGTGCTTCAATGGAATTCCCTGCCTTGCCGCTGCCATCGATCACCTCAGATGGCGACCCCTCTAGATTGGGGGGCAGGGCGGAGGCCTGATGGGGGGCCGATCTTCTGGTCCTGCAGGTCTCAGAATCACGGCATGAGATTTGGACTGACGCCCAGCACTGGTCTCGCTGAACCTTCACGTAATATCCGTCCCGTCAACGAATGCCAAAAATTCATGGGCATCAATTGAAAGCTCAATTTGAGCAACGGCTGCTGATCAAATCAATCATCGCCAAGATCGAATTTCCTGCATCGCGAGCGAGCTAAAACGCCGCCATACGGTCAGGGTTCGGTAAGCATGGATCGGGGCGATGGTCGGAGCGATGCGATATACAATAAGATATATTATGGATATGCAGATTAAAGATGCTGAGACGACGCATAAAGCCACGATGATCAAGCCGTCGAAGAATCGGGCCGATCGTGGTCGGTATCCGTGAGTGCGGTCCTGAAATTTGAGAAATGGCCGAGCGTAGCGCAAATCCGAACACTCTACTATTCAGTCGGGTGTTAACTACGCATATCCTTCGATATTTGTCGACAGCAAGCGCGCAAAAATTTCTATTGGAAGGGATGAGACAAGTTTCTGTTTCTAGGTGTATTGCGCGGCAGGATACAGTGCGGCCGCTTCGTCGGCGCGCCCGATTGACTGCCGTGGCCGGCTGCATCCTGAGGCGGACTGGACGGATATGGCGGGTTCGAGCCTCGCGCTTCCAGCGCTCTTGGGAAGAAGCGCACAGGCCGACTGGTGTGCGGGCGGATGAGGGTGTCACATGCCGAAGCAGCTCGGGAGACGGTACTTCAGGATGTCCATGGCTGATCGCAGGGCGGATCTGGCCTGGCCGTGCCTCCGATCGTCGAGCATTCGTCGGCGGCGCGTCGGGGCCAGCATCTCGGCGGTGCATGCGGTCGCTTTCGATGGAGACGGACACCTGGTCGGACAATCACCAGTCCCGGGCTGTGACCCCGCAACTGTTTCGTCGGGAGCTACGTTTCCGATCCCGTCGATCAAGCCCGCTTCGAGTGCCTGAGCCCACCCGAAATTGGTCTCGCCTTTGATGTGGCGGCCGCGACATCGGCTACCGGCGGGACGCGACGACCGATCGATTTTCACAGCCTTCGCAGATCGATCGGACGGCTTGCCGAATGAGGAGCTCCGCCTGTCGATCCCGCTTTGCGATGTCGGCGTTTCTGACCTGACGCCCTGGCGACTGAACACGCCGTTGCGAAGCAGCGGATAACGGCGCGCTCGTCGACGATGCGGCCGTGAAGGTCAGAAGGTGTTCGGGGGCTGCGGCAGTTGCAACTCCGATTTGTTCATGGGGGCGCTGAGCGAGGACGGCGACCGGGTCGACGCCGTCGCCGCTTCGACGTCGGCGAGGCGCCTCAACCGTTCCTCCATCGTCGAGTCCGGCAACTGGTGCCGAATTGACAGTCGGTATCGAAATACTTGAGTCAAGACTCGTCAAGCTCAGGCATCCGCCTAAACATCCGCATAGACACATCAAAAGACTGAATGAACCGATGCGCCGTTGCTCGGAAAACATATATCACCCTCGCGCACGGAAATCTGCCGAACCCAAATTGCCCACATATGCAGTCGTGGTAAAGCTCATCCCTCGCCGATTATATTACCCAATGTGACGGCAGATCCTCGGCCGAGGGACAGAATTTCTACAAGGCTACGTCTTTCGAAGGGACTGGAGTAAGGCGGCAGATTGTGGCGCTCACCGTGCCAATGGCCTCAAGGAGAGGCGCGTCTACCGCGCGCCAGCCGGCGATCGCCTTACCCTAGCTGCTCGATCGGGCCGACGTGTTGATCAAAGGCGGCCCCGGGGTCGCTGGTCTTCAAAAATCGATTCCTGCTGGTACCGCACTGAGGGCAGACGGCGTTTCTCCGATCCGTCGGCCTCCTAAAAAATTCCGACGCATCGAAGCTCGACTTCGGTCGATCATGCGGCTTGGCCGAGGACGTAAGCCCAGGGTCGCGGCGGGACGAGGTGCCTATTCGTTCCGCGGCGTGGTCGGCGGGACATCACGGAAGTCTGTTCGCGCCAGAGCGCGTCGCGCATCGCCGCGAGCGCGTCGACCAAGGTCGGCTTTGGTTTGGCGGACCCTGCGGCCGTGGTAGCCCGCGCGCGCTCGCGGCTCGGCAGCTTGCGACGGGCCTGCAGGGCCACGTGACAGCCGACATCGAGCAATGGCCTGTGGCCGGAGGCCCCCGTTCGCGACAGATGCGCTCGAAAGGCGCCCGCGCGGTGAGGAACGGCAGGGCTCGGACCCGTCGGGCTCAGGGGACAGGGGCGAGCAGCATCAAACTCATCCAGCGCAGTCCATTCGCGTTGACGAGGTGGCTATCGGAGGAGCGGACCGCGTCGCGGTGAAGGCCTTTGGTCGCGATGCATTTGCCGCGGCGGCGCTCAATCCTGTCGTCGAACGCCAGGATGATCCCGGCGAACCGACAGGCAGGAGCAGCATGACGGCGTCTCTTGGCGAGGGCACCACCGGTCGACCCGTCTGGCCTGCTTCGTCCCCTCGGCCCACGCGATCCGCCGCGGGTGGCCAACGCCGAGCTACGAGCGTCGCACAAAACCCATAGCTGCGCGTCCAGGAGGGATGGCGTCACCGCTTCTTTCTGACGGCCTGCGGGTGGTGAGCGAACCCTTGCTACAGCCTGAGCCGGCCAAGCCGAACGGCGGTCGCCCTCGAACATCCCACCGCGCGGCGCTGACCGGCATATCGAACAGAGGCTTTGTCGGACGCTCCTGAGCGCTGGACGGGCAGCGCATGAACGCGAATTTCAGAATCTGGGAACGCTACGGCGTCGGTAGCAATGGCTCGCCGCAAGAGGCGGCTGCTCATACTGAGCTGGACAGATTGGCGCTCAGGATCCTATATTTTCTCGATGCACACGGATCCAAAGCTGCATCTTTTTCGTGTCTTCCTACACGATAAGCAATCGAATGCGACAGCGCTCATGGAGCCGTGYGGCTGGGTTCAGTACCGTCACTAATTATATCGGATCTCTGAAGCAAAAATGAAGCCGAGACATGTTTTGGATCGTTTACATAGCTCAACGATTTCGAACTTGTCGTGTCTGTGTGAGCGGGCATAGAGCGCTGTCGCCGACGATCTCAAGCTAAGGTCATCGCTATTTCCAAATTGGCCAGTTCTGTTTTCGAGGCGMGTGAAGGGAAGTCTATGAGAGCAGATCGTTTCGATGTCGATAAAGATATTTCGGGGCATGTCGCTCATGAGAGTCTCTTGTCGATCGCTTTCTTTGCGCTCTGCGTGATGGTTGTCAGCGCGCCGATCACACAGGATGGGTTGAGCGGCGGCGACGCTTCTTCGATGGCGGAAGGAAATCCGATCCGGCAATTGGGATATGTCTTCATTCTGTTGGTCATCATGTTCGGATCGAATGCGCATCGTGATCTCCGGGTCTTGTCCGCGCTTCCGACAAGCATCTGTGTGGTGCTGGCTTATTCTTGGCTGAGCATCATTTGGGCTATCGATCCTTCCATCGCGACGCGTCGTTTGGGGTTAACAACAATCGTTGCGCTGTCTACGGCTGTTGCGATTCAATCACTCGGGGTCTCGAAGACGATCGCTCATATCCGGATCGTTCTGCTGCTGGCCGTTGTCGCGAGCTATGCGGCCGTTGCGTTGTTCCCGAACATCGGGATCCACCAGTTCGAAGCTGGCCGAGATGCGGCCCTCATCGGTGACTGGCGCGGGATTTATCCTGAAAAGAACTTTATGGGCGCAATATGCGCAATAACCGTACTGATTTTCTTGTTCGGAAATGGGCAACAAAATCCTTTATTGAAATGGATTGCCGTCGTGGCATCCTTTGTATTCTTGGTCAAAACGGGATCCAAAACTTCGACGGCCCTCCTTCTCTTGGCCGTTCTATTAGGGCACGCGTTCCGCGCCAATAATCATCGAAACTGGCCGTTTGCCTTGATGGCCGCATTGACGGCGGCCTTTTGCCTGGGGGTCGGCCTGCTGTGGTATGGCGAGGTGTTGATGGCCCCGCTGGATCGGGACGACACCTTGACCGGCCGCTCACAAATCTGGCGCGTGTTGATTGCTTATATTGCCGATCACTGGTTTTTGGGGGCCGGATATGGCTCATTTTGGTACATTGGTACGGTGAGCCCGGTTTATGATTACGCTAAAGGAGGAAGTTGGTTCGAGATTGCCTCCCAGGGGCACAATGGCTATTTGGATATTGCTTCGCAGATCGGCCTTCCTGGCCTTGCAATTGCCGTGTATTGTCTTTTAATACGGCCCGTTGCAAGGCTTTTGAGCCATCCGGGATATGACGACCGGGACGGCGCTCTGTATCTGGCCGTATTGGTCTTTTGTATTGGRCACAATTTTACGGAGTCCACGTTCCTCGCGCGAGATCATATTCTTCACTTTATGATCGTCGCCGTTTTGTGCATGATGATGTTTGGCAATGATACCAGCCGATCATCTTAGATTGGAATGTCGACGGTTGATGCGTTTGACATTTGCTAAATACAAAATGCTGGCTGACGATGAATTTAGGGACAAACCGTTTCAGTTGAACTCCAATCAGCACATGAGTGGCGGCTGCGCCCAGAAAATTCGACCGGACGCAGCGGACGAATCCCGTAGCACCGCGAGACCCCGAATTTGCAGATCCGGAGGCAGTGTCCTTGCATGGATCTTGATCAAAGTGTTTTCGGATGGACGCAAGATCKAGAATTACGCATTAATGTACGCCATAAAATCCGATCTCTGACGTCACGGGCGCGTCAGGGAAAGTATCGATCGCCGCCCGACGCCTGACGTGCTTCCTTTGAAGTCTTCGTTGGGTGGCTATGAATGGTACATTGCGCATAAGAATTTTTCATTGTAGTATCGTCCTGCGAGCAGCAATCTCTCAAAGGGCACTATGGCAGCGATTGCTACACAGGCCGCGAGTCTGATGCTCGTCGGCTCTTTGATGGTGGCGCCGGGGTTTTTGCTGGTCGCCGTCTTGGCAGACGCGATTCCGGTCCGATT
>NZ_JBFULS010000043.1:0-48221 GCF_054049775.1 Methylobacterium sp. P5_C11
CCGCCGCGCCTCCTCCTGCCGAACGCTCCGACCGGCGGTGCCCTGGCGGAGCGCCTCGCGGCGCATGGCGGGCGCCGCGCCGCCTACTGGCCGCACGACCGCGGCCTGCTCGACCTGACCGGGCTCGGGCCGGAGGCGCGGGCCTCCTATCTCGGGCACCTCTCCGGTCAGCGCCGCCGCAAGCTGCGCCGCGCCCGCGCGCGCCTCGAGGCGGCGGGGCCCGTGACCTTCGAGATCCTCGCCGCGCCCGAATCCCTCGGCCCGGCCCTCGACGCCCACGTCGACCTGGAGGCCGCCGGCTGGAAGGGTCAGGCCGGCACGAGCCTGGCGCAGCGGCCGGCGGAGATCGCCTTCCTGCGCGCCGCCCTGGCCGATCTCGGCGCCGCGGACGGCGTGCGCATCGCCCGCCTGTGCCGCGGGGAGCGTCTCCTGGCCTCCCTGGTCCTGCCGGTGACCGGCCGGGAGGCCTGGGTCCTGAAGATCGCCAACGACGAGACCCGGCCCGAGACCGCGCCGGGCATCCAGCTCGTCCACCGGCTGACCGAGGCGGTGGCCGCAGGCGACTGGCCGGTCGACCGGATCGATTCCTGCGCGCCGCCGGATTTCGCCCTCGGGACCACCTTCTGGACGGAGCGCCGGCCGATCGCCCATCTCCTGGTCGAGGCGGGGCGCGATCCCCTGTTCCCGGTCGCCCGGATCCTGGAGCGGGCCCGGGAGCGCGTCGCCCGGGCGCGCCTCACCATCCGAAGCGGGCGATCTGCTCCAGCCGCCCCCGCGTCGCCGCCGCGTCGCGGCCCATGACGGCGATCCGCCCGGACAGGGCGTAGCAGGTCGCGCAGAACGGCAGCTGCAGCAGCGTGTACCCGTCGTCGCGGGCCCGGGCGACGGAGGCGATCAGGCAGGGCAGGACCGGCCCGTCCGGCGGCCCGTCGAGGCAGTCGGCCCGGGGGCTGCCGAAGGCCGGCCGGTTCGGCCAGGTCAGCAACAGCGTGGTGCCACCCCGGCGGTCGGGGGCCGGCGGCAGCGTGTAGCTGCGCAGGAACAGCGCACAGGCCGCGAGCAGCAGGACCGGCAGGATCAGGGCAGTGCGCATCGGCGGTGTCCGCGTGCCTCAATCCCCCGCGTCGAAGCGCGTGCGATAGAACACCTCGCGGCCGGCACCGTCGATCACCCGGACGGCCTCGGCCGGCTCGCCCGAGCGTTGCGGCACCCGCGCGCGGGCGAACAGGCGCAGAGCCCGCTCCTGCGCACTCTCCAGGCTGCCGACCCGCACGGAGATCCGCGTCTGGATCTCGTCCGGCTCCGGTCCAAGGACTTCGATGTGGAAGGTCTCGCGCAAGGGCATCCGCCTGATCGAGGGGCATCCGGGCGCCGGACCGCGTGGTCCGGCCGCGGGCGCCATAGCACGATCCGACTTCCGGCGCCGCGGTCGCCGGCCGCCCTCGATCAACACGGTCTGCAGACGTTTCGGAAGGCGACCCAGGGACGCGCCGACGCCCTTGCGGTCAACCCAGCCCCTGAATCGGCGCCGGTCGCCCCCGGGGCCGCGCATCGGGCGCGTTCTGCCGGGACGCCAGCCGGAACTCCGTTGGCGTCAGGCCGTGGCGCTCCTTGAAGCGGCGGGCGAAGTGGGCCTGGCTGGCGAAGCCRGTTCCGTAGGCCAGCATGCCGATCGACAGGTGGGCGCAAGCGGGATCGGTCAGGCGCTTGGCCGCGACCACCAGGCGGCGCTCTCAGATGTAGTCGGAGATGTGCCGGCCGTGCTCGTGGAACAGTTCCTGAAGGCGGCGCAGCGACACGCCGACTGCGGCGGCGAGCCGTGGCGGGTCGAGGGTCTGATCATTCAGGTTTGCCTCGATATAAGCTTTGGCGCGTTGAACCGTGACGGCACCGTGGGTGGAGCGCGGCACCTCCTGCGCGAGCCGCTCCGCAAGGCTCGCCACGATCAGGTCGATCCCGATCGACGCCATGCGCGCGGCTGCCTCGGGGGTGAGCTGGTCACCCACCCGGACAAGCTCTCGGAAATAGGTACTTGTCAGCTTCGTGGAGGCGAGATCCGCGCTAATTGTGAGAGCGCTGAACAGCCTGGACGGACCCAGAACGTTTTCCAGGCGCTCACGCGGCAGATCCAGCAACAGCGAACTGTTCTTGTCCATCATGCAGACGGTCGGACGCGCATTGAGGACGACGAGATCACCGGGCCGGGTCTTCGCCTCCTGGTCGCACTGCTGATAGGTAGCGTTCCCGGAAAGCCTCAGGATGGCATAGACTTTATTGTCCCGACGGCTCCGCCGGACCATGTCGGCTGTCGCTTCCGTCCGCAGGTCTGTGTAGGCGAGGTGCGAGATCGGTACGGCGCCGATACTGGTGACCTCAAGCTTGCCCCGGAAGTGGCCGGCGTCATCGATCTGCAACGCGGCGGGTGCCAAGCGTTCGCAGACCATTTCCCCCCAACGTCGGAACGCAATCTTGGAATGGACTTCATCGGTCGAGAAAAACGGTTTCATTCGTGTTTCAGAGCGGGAGCCGAAGAGATAATACGTTTCTATAGGTTGATTGTCCATAAGATTTAATTTTCGTGCGGTCGATGATCGCAAAATAATTTATATAAAGATCATATTGAGGGGATATAAAATTTGATTTTGGCAAAAGATTCAGCGCAGCTATATTATTTTGTATTTATCAGTATTAATTGTGGCTCGAGTCATTCTGGCCCGTATCTCAGATCGCCTCTCGCGTTAAACACGAGAAAGTGATCTTGTCCCAGTCTGAACGTACCCTGCGGGTCGGCCCGAGAGGTTGTGAAGGGGTACACGGTCCAGATCCGCGACACTCGCCGAACGGAACTCCGCGCTGGCGAACTTCCAATCCTGGGGCGGAATGATCCCGGCACGCCGGTCGGCCTCCGGGACGGTGCGGATTCGGAGAGAGCCGGTCATCCCCGGGCTTCGAGGAAGGACCGGACGTCTGTCTTGGAACCGAGTCCGATTGCCTCGCAACCGCCCGCGGCCCTATGTGGCCTCACGCATCAGGAGACACCAACGGAGAATCCCGTGGACCCGCTCAAGGCCGCCGCCGCGACGCTTCTCTGCCTCGCCCTGTTCTGGCTGGCCTTCCGGCTGACCCGGCGCCTGGTCGACCTCGCCATCGCGGGGGGCTATGCCGAGGAGCGTCGGCGGCTCGCCGAGGAAGAGGCCGCTCTGGCCGAGGCGGGCGACATCCCGCAGGCCTCGGCCATCCGGGCGACCCCTGCGAGCTTGGTCTCGAACAGGGATCCGTCATCCGCCGCGGCGATCGGCGCCCACAACGCCTCCACCTCGTCGATCAGGAGCATGCAGGGCGCCTCCGCGAAGTAAGGATGGTCGAGCCGCGCGCCCGGGGGAGGCGCGAGGGGCTCCAGCGCGGCCCGAACCGGCGCGAAGACCTCGGACCTGTACGGCGCGGCGGCCGGTCCCGCCTCCGCCCGCCTGGCGCTGGCGAGGCCCCCGTACCAGTCGAGGGAGAACCGCTCGAAGGGTGCCCGCGTCTCGGCGAAGAACCGCCGAGATTAGCCGCTCGGTCTCCGGCTGCGGCGCCGCGGCGAGGCCCAGCCGGCGGAACAGGGCCTCGGCGAACGCCGCCTGCAGGGCCGGGCCGAAGCCCGAGAGGGCGGATCCGAGGCGCGAGCGCCAGCGTCAGCAGGCAGTCGGCGAGCCGGGCGAGGTCCCAGGACAGGGCCTCCGGCTGGCGGCCGAAGCTGTAGAGCCCGGTCTCGTCGAAATAGGCCGCCGTGAAGTCCGGGTCGATATGCTCCAGGAAGCGTCAAGGGCCGTAATCGAAGCTCTCGCCGGTGACATTGATGTTGTCGCTGTGGAGCAGGCCGTGGACGAAGACGGCCGCCGCACATTGCGCGCCCATCGGGGCGATCCGGGCGACCACGTCCTCCAGGTGTGCCGAGGTCGAGGAGGCGCCCGTCCATGCGGTCATGCAGCTGCGCGAACAGGAAGCCGCGGCCGCCGCCGAAAGGCCGCCGAGGCCGCCCCGCCCCGCCCAGGCCTGATTGCGGTAGCGCAGGATCGTCTGCGGGAAGCGGGCCGGGGTGACCGGATCGAAGAAGGCAGGCCCGAGATCCGCGTGGCGCCGGGAGGGCTTGAAGGCGGTGTCGTCCATGCGGCGCGTCTCTCGGGTCTGATCGGGTGTGATCCCTCTCTGACCAAACCCTCGAGACGGGATCCATTGCCGCGGTCCGGCTCGCGCGCGGAAGGCGGCGGTGCGGCCTCCGGCGTGGCGCCACGGGCGCATGAGGCTGCGCGCGCAGGTGCGCTCGGCGACAGGGCTGTCAGCGTCCGAGCGTGTGCACCCGCTCAGCTTGGCCGTGCGAAGGTTGGGACAGGGTGGATATCTGCTCGTCTGCTGTCGCCCGCCGGATCCGGAAAGCGGACCTTCGCTTCTCGGCGGTTCCCGCTGCCCGCCCGAGGCTCGAAGTCAGACCATTCGCTCAACCCACTGCGAACGTGACTCTCCCGGGGCGAATGGATCGCCGAAATATTGCGTTTCCCGAACGACTTTCCCGTCACGAAACTCCATGATGCTCACCGTGTAGGACGGCTTGCCGTCATACATGAGCACGTACTCCGTCACCCACAGATCTCCAGAGCCGACGATCCGTCGCACGGCAAAACGTTTCTTGTTGGGTTGCGCCGTACGAGACGCCTGGATGTTACGGCGCCCACTGATGCGCTCGCCGGATTGAGGATATTCAAGCACGGCGTCGTCGCGATAGATCCGGTGCTCTTCCTCGAAATCATCAGCGTCAGAGGCGGCCCAATGCCGGTCGAGAGCGTGTTTGATCTCCTGATCGTTCATGGAGGACCTCCCTCGTCTTTTTTAGCTTTACGCGCGCTTCGAGCGGCCTGCTATGGAAGCACGCGCAGTCAGCCGCAGAGACCGCAGCGCGACGCACGCCTGCTTTGGAGCCTCGGGCAAGCCACGGCCAACGTCGTTTCTGAGTCGAAACCCGTCGGTCGAGCGGCCAAGCTGGCCGCGTTCGGAATCTAAATCCCCGGCCGCGACGGCCCGCCTACCTGCCGCAGGGCCTCGCCGACGATCATCGCGGCCGCCACCGCGACGTTGAGGGAGCGCAGGCCCGGACGGATCGGCACCACGATCCGGGCGTCCGCCGCCGCATGCACCGCCTCCGGCACGCCGGCGGATTCGCGCCCGACCATCAGGCAATCGCCCGGGCGGAAGGCGAAGTCCGTGTAGGGCAGGGCGCCGGCCGTCGTGGCGAGGACGAGCCGGATCCCGGCCTCCGCCCGCCACCCCTCGAAGGCCGCGAAGGCGCGGTGCCGGGTAATCGCCACGTGGTCGAGATAGTCGAGGCCGGAGCGGCGCAGGTGCCGGTCCGAGACATCGAAGCCCGCCGGCTCCACGATCTCCACCGCCAGACCCAGGCAGGCCGCCATGCGCAGCATCGTGCCGGTGTTCTGGGGGATGTCGGGCTGGTAGAGGGCGAGATGCAGCATGGCCCGGGCCTTGTGGGGGCCGGGCGCCGCGCCGTCAAAGGCCTCGGGGCCGACGCTCAGCCCGCAAACCGCCGCGCCGCCGCGTCGCCCGGTGAGACGGCACGGAACTTAAGCCCCGCCGGAACCTTGAGGCGGCGCCACCCTCGTTCGCGGCCCCGTCCGAAAGACCTGCTCCGATGCGCCTCCCGCTCCTCGCCTCGGCCCTCCTGCTGGCCGGCCTCGCCACCGCCTCGGCGCAGACGGACGGCACCAAGCCGGACGGCGGCGGCGCAGCGACCCCGGTCCCCGCCGCGCCCGCCACCATGGCCGACAGCCTGCGGCCGACCTTCGTGGCCCAGGCCCCCGACGACATGGTGGCCAGCAAGCTGATCGGCTCGAGCGTCGTCAACGGCGCCAACGAGACGATCGGGCAGATCGCCGACTTCGTCCTCGACCAGAAGGGTGCCGTGAAGGCCTGGATCATCGGGGTCGGCGGGTTCCTGGGGATCGGCTCGAAATACGTCGCGGTCGATCCGTCCGTTCTCAAGCTCGACCGCACCGACGACAAGACCCTTCAGGCGCGCATCGACACGACCAAGGACCAGCTCCGCGCCGCGCCGGAATACGTCTATCTCGGCAAGGAGCCGCCCAAGGGCGCCGCTCCGGCCAGCCCCGCCGGGGAGCCGGCGCAGAAGCCGTAGCGGCCCGCGCCGGCGCGACCCCGGTTTGCCGGCGGCACCACGCCGGCTTGCCTCCGCGCGTCGTTGTGTGCTGTGCCGGCCCCTCCGGAGGTCGGAAACCCGTCCATGCGCCGCGCCCTGATCCCGCTCCTCGCCTTCTGCCTCGGTCTCCTCGGCCTCACCGGGGCGGCGGTGTTCGCGTTCCTGCCCGAGAAGGCGCCGGTCGGCGTGCCCGGAGTCGGCGGCCCGTTCACCCTGGTGGATCAGGACGGGCGCACCGTCACCGAGCGGGACTTCGCCGGCGCGACGCACCTTGTGTTCTTCGGCTTCACCCACTGCCCGGACGTGTGCCCGACCACCCTGCAGCAGATCTCGGACGTGCTGGTCGCCCTCGGACCGAAGGGCAAGGCGCTGCGGGTCGCATTCATCACCGTCGATCCCGAGCGCGACGATCCGGCGAGCCTGAAGACCTATCTGTCGAGCTTCGACCCGCGCATCACCGGCCTCACCGGCAGCCCCGATCAGGTCACCGCGGCCGAGAAGGCGTACCGCGCCTTCGCCCGCAAGGTTCCCGGCAAGGACGGCGACTATACGATGGAGCACACCGCGCTGGTCTACATCATGGACGCCCAGAACCGCTTTCTCGGCGCCCTCGACCTGAACCGGCCGGCGCAGGACGTCGCCGCACAGCTCGCCAGGAAGGTCTGATCGACCAAGGGCCGCATGCACGATGCCCTACAGCGTCATCCCGGCATGGAAGCGGTCGGGGGAGAGCGGCAGCAGGAACTGCACGCCGAAGCCGCCCTCGAAGTAGCGAACCAGCCGCCCCGGCGTGCTGCCCACCGTGACGGCGGCACCGAGCGGCACCGGCACAAGGCAGGAGATCGCGACGCCCGACATCGAGATGTCGATGAGGCGCGCCTTGATCTCGCGGCCGCTCTCGAGGCGCAAGGTCACCGCCGTATTGGTCGGCACGAGGCGCTCGTGCGAGCGGCCCTCCGGCAGGCCCAGCATCTCGCGGTTGGCGAGCCAGGTGAGCTGGGAAGAGAGTTTGTCGCGCTTGCGCGGCGTGGCGTTGAGCTGGACCGCGAAACCGTCCGCGCAGGTACGGGCGATCACGCCCTCGATCCGGCCGATATGCTCGAGGTAGAGCACCACGCGCTCGCCGATCTCGCCCTGCACCGCGCAGGTCAGCCGCACGCCGCCCGGCGACATGTCCACCGTCTGACAGGGAAATTCCCGCCGGTCGGCCAGCATGAATCGGCCGAGCACGGCGACCCGCACGCGCTGGTGGCGCCGCTGGTCGGCCGCACCGCGTGCCGGCTCGAGCGCCCCATGTCGATCCATTCCGGCGGCTGCCTCGACCGCGATCATTCCGAGATTAGTCCTACGCCAGGATGAGGGCCGGTGCAGACTAGCCTGGGACTGTTACGAAACCCTTTTTTCCTGCTTCAGCCTGTATCGACCCTGTAGAAGCATTCACTATCGGGTTCAGCTGCGCCGGGCGTGATTGACTTGCGCACCGAAGACTTTTTCGGGCGCCGGCGGCCCTTCGATCGGCAGGACCGTCATGATCCCGTACGAATACAGTGTTCAAACGCGACCGCCGGCGTGGACCAGGAGGTGGCCGTGGCGCACCGGCCCGGGATAGCCGGCGCTCGTGCGCACGGCGGCGCGGGCGGGCGGCATCGCCTCTGGCCGGCGGCTGGGGAGGATCCGCAGGGAGGCGGTCTCGGCCTGCACGAGGGGGCGCAGGCCGAGCCAGTGCGGCGCGCCGTCGAGGCTCAGGGTCCCGAGGGCGCGGACCTGCGTTCGGCCGCGATGGCGCAGGGGCAGGAGCAGGAGTTCGAGGTCCGCCGCCTCGCCGGCGGCGTTGAGGCCCCGCAGGCCTGCCACGACCCCCAGGGTGTCGCTGGCGACGATCTCCACGATCCGCCAGGGGTCCGGCGCCTGCGAGCCCCACAGTCGGGCGAAGGGCTCGCCCTTCAGTTCCCGGCCGTACAGGGCGCAGACCCGCGTACCCGCGAGCCGGATGGTCGCGGAGCGCGCGGGCATGTCGAGTTCCAGGATCAGACTGTCGGCGAGAAGGTGCCGGATTTCCCCCGGCTCGATCTCGGCGCGCTCCGGCGCGGCCCGTTCTCCGCGCAGGCGCTCCCAGTAGGCATGGAGCATGCGGCTGGTGGGATGCTTCATCGGTGTCCCGATTCTCAACGCCTGTGGTTCATCCCCGGATCATTCCGGCACATCCACACGGGTGTGGCCGGCCGATCCGGGCGCTCACCGCGTCTGAGCGCACGGGCCGTGCCGGCCGTGAGCGCCCCGCCCATCGCCGCTCCGGGAGGCGATTCGCCGCCGGGGCGTACCGCGTCGCTGCCGGCGAGACAATCGCCGGGCCGCCCGCAGCAGGCCGACGGTCGTCGCGAATGAGCGGTCACGGCGGTGTATTCAGGCCTTCGGAAGACCGGCGACACCGTCGGATCTTCGCGAGCTTCAATACGTCGCCGGGGCTTGCCCCGCCGCCCCGCGCCCCGACATGGTGGCGCGATGGATGCCTCCCCCGAATTCCCGCGGCAGAGCCGCGTGCCCGTCTTCAACATGCCGGGTGTTGTCACCCTCGTGATCGGGTTGCTGCTGGCGATCCAGGCGGTCCGCGAGTTCCTGCTGCCGGACACCTGGGACATCCGCCTCGTCCTCGATCTCGCCCTGGTCCCGGCACGCTGGACCGTCTGGTTCGATCCCGGCCGGGCCTCCGAGGTGATCCGCGCGGCTGCCGACACGGGCGATCCGAGCCTGGAGGCGGCCCGCGAGGCTTTCGCCCGCTACATCGTCGGCGAGCACGCGCTCCAGCCCTGGACACTCGTCACCTACGCGCTGCTGCACGGCTCGTGGATGCACGTGATCTTCAACAGCGTCTGGCTCGCGGCCTTCGGGGCGCCGGTGGCGCGCCGTTGCGGCGCCCTGCGCTGGACCGTGCTCGCCCTGGCCGGCACGGCGGCCGGCGGCCTGCTCCACATCCTGATCGATCCCCTGAGCGCGGGGCCGCTGGTCGGCGCCTCCGCGGGGATCTCGGCCCTGATGGCGGCGGCCGCCCGCTTCGTGTTTCAGCCGCCGGTCTCCGGTTACGGCGTTCCGGCCTGGCAGGTGCCGCCGCACCGACCCGCCGAGACGATCCCCGAATTGCTGCGCAACCGGACGGCGGTCTCGTTCCTGGTGATCTGGCTCCTGACCAACCTGCTCTTCGGCCTCGTCAGCATGCCGCTGGTTGGCGAGAACGCCGCGATCGCCTGGGACGCGCATCTGGGCGGCTTCATTGCGGGATTCCTGCTGTTTCCCCTCGTCGATCCGCGGGAGCCGCGCCGGCACTGAGCACCTTGCCAATCGGACGGATCGGTCACACACTCGCCACAATGTGAAGGAGCCGGGGCCTACCCGGACGGCAGCGCAGCACGGGCGCCGCGGGCTGGCGGCGCATCGGACGCGTCACAAGGGAGAGAGCCATGAACGTCGCACGCATCCTCGCCGAGAAGGGCAGCTCCGTCGTCACCGTGAGCCCCCAGAAGACCCTCGAGGAGGTGATCCAGATCCTCGCCGACAAGCGGATCGGCGCCCTGGTGGTGGCCCATGACGACGGGTCGGTGGCCGGCATCATCTCCGAGCGGGACATCATGCGGGCGCTGGCCGGCCATGGGGGCTCGGCCTTCGACGCGCCGGTCTCCGCCCACATGACCGGGAACGTCACCACCTGCGGGCGGAGCACGACGATCGAGGAGGTCATGACGCTGATGACCGAGGGCCGCTTCCGCCACGTGCCGGTCTGCGAGGACGGACGGCTGATCGGTCTCGTCTCCATCGGCGACGTGGTGGCGCGCAAGATCGCCACCGTCGAGGCCGAGCACCAGGCCCTGCGCGACTACATCACGATGGCGTAGCGGCGGGCTGCGGCTCTCCCTCCCCACGAGGGCTACGAGCTGGGCTATGCAGGTCTGAGGTCTCAGCAGGCCCATCCGCCAGCCTGAAGTGGCGCGGGTCCCCTCTCCCGTGCGGGAGCGGGACAGGGTGAGGGACGAGAACTTTCAGAACGAGGCGCGCCTTGTCGGCGCATCAGCACCGTGCTCCATCTGGAGACTTCTCCTCCCTCACCCCAACCCTCTCCCGCTCGGGAGAGGGGGCCTGTTGCGCCCCTACATCAACGGTGCGCCCCAAACCTGCATCGCCCGCAGCCACCAGGGGGAGAGGAGGGAGGTTTGTCCGCCCTCAGGCCTTCACGGGATCGAGCGTGACGTGCCAGAGGTCGGCGTCGGCCGCGTCCTTGAGGGTCACGGTCATCTGCTCGGTGGCGCCGTCCACCGCCACGTGCCCGAAGAACTGGTAGCCCGCCGCYGGCGACAGGTTCACCTGCCCCTTGTCGGGCGCCTTCACGAAGCGCAACTGCGGCCCGAACGTGTTGTCGAGGGCGTTCGGCCCGAACGTGCCCGCGTGCAGCGGACCAGAGACGAACTCCCAGAACGGGTCGAAATCCTGGAACTGCGCCTTGTCGGGGTCGTAGTAATGGGCGGCCGTGTAGTGCACGTCGGCCGTCAGCCAGACCGTGTTGCGGACCCCCGCGCTCTTGATGAAGCGCAGCAGGTCGGCGATCTCCAGTTCGCGCCCGAGGGGCGGCCCGTCGCCCTGCGCCACCGCCTCCGAGCCGAAGTTGCGGTCGACGTCGTAGGTCACCACGAGGCCGAGGGGCATGTCGGCGGCGATCACCTTCCAGGTGGCGCGGGATTCGAGCAGCGCCCGCTTCAGCCACGCGATCTGCTGCGGCCCGAGGAAGTAGGCGTCCGGCCCGTAGGCCGCCTGCCGGTTCTCGCCGTTCGGCCCCCGGTAGGAGCGCATGTCGAGCATGAACACGTCGACCAGCGGGCCGTAGCCGATCTTGCGGTAGACCCGGCCGGGCTCGGCCGGCTCGAAGCGCATCGGCATGTATTCGTGGAACGCCTTCGCCGCCCGCAGCTGCAGGGCCAGGACGTTCGGGTCCGTGTACTTCTTCTTGAGGTGCTCGGCTCGGGTGAGGGGCTCGCCCGGCCACCAGTTGTTGGTGACCTCGTGGTCGTCCCACTGCGCGAGGATCGGCACGGCGGCGTTCATCGCCAGCACGTTCCGGTCGGTGAGATTGTATTTGTGGCGGCCCCGGAACTCCGCGAGCGTCTCGGCGGGCTTGGCCACCTCCTCGGTGACCCGGTTGCGCCATAGGCTGCCGTCGGGGAGCGTCACCTCGGACTGGATCGGCCCGTCGGCGTAGATCGTGTCGCCGGAATGGATGAAGAAGTCCGGCCGGTTCTTCAGGATGGCGGAATAGATCGTCATGCCGCCGCGGGCCTCATCGATGCCCCAGCCCTGGCCCGCCGTGTCGCCCGACCAGCAGAATGACACCGAGCGCCGGTCCGCCGGCGCGGTGCGGAACCGCCCGACCTGAGCCGGCCCGACGATCGTCGGCGCGGCGACGTCCGCGAGGCGGACACGGTAGAACACGTCCTGCCCGGCCGGAAGCCCGGTCAGCGCCACCTTCACGGTGCCGTCGGTCTCCGGCAGGGCATGGGCGAAGACGCCGCCGCGGATGTCGGAAAAGCTCTCGGTGGTCGCCCACTCGATGATCGCCCGGGCGGGCCGGTCGGAGCGTGCCCAGACCACCGCCGAGTCGGTGCCGACATCGCCCGACTGGAGGCCGTGGGTCAGGATCGGCCGGTCGGCGGCACGGCTCAGGCCGGGCCGTCCGAGGCCGGAGGCGAGACCGACGAGGCCCGCGCCTCCGGACAGAAGGATCTGACGGCGACTCGTAGACATTGGAAGCCCTCCAGCGTGCCGGGGGCCATGGCAGGTGGGCGCGACAGCCGGATGACGGGCGGGGCCGCCGGATCCCGTCCCGGCAACCTCATGCCCGCGCCGCGGCCCCTTCCAGCACGGCGTGGATCCGGGGCAGGGCGGCCCGGGCGGCCCGGTGCCCGAGGGCGATGCCCTCCGCGGCGCGGTGGAAATCGAACAGCCCGAAGGCGCCGAGATCCGGGCCGATGGCCACGTCCGGCGGGTCGCGCTCCAGCCGCGCCCGCGAGATCCGGTCCTGGGTGGTGTTGAAGGCGTCGAGCACCACCCGGGCGATGCCCGGCACGGCGATCTCAGGCTCCGCGCGCTCGAAGCCAGGCAGGCGCCCGCGGACCAGCTGCAGGAAGCCCCGGCGCGGGGCCGGATGCGGCGCCTCGCGCACGACCGGGCCGCCGGTGTCGCCGTTGAGGTTCACGCAGATGACCAGGTCGGCGCCGAGCGACCGGGCGAGCGCCACCGGCACCGGGTTGACCAGGGTCCCGTCCATCAGCACGCGGCCCGCGTGGGCGACGGGCGGGAACAGGCCGGGGATCGCGTAGGAGGCGCGCACCGCGTCCACCGCCGGCCCCTCGGTGAGGCTGACCTCGTCGCCCGTGCCGTACTCGGTGGCGACGCAGCCGAAGCGGATCGGCAGGGTCTCGATGCGGCGCGCACCGAGATCCGCGGCGAGCCGCTGGCGCAGGCGGTTGCCGGCGATCAGGCCGGAGCCTGGCAGCCGCGGGTCGATGAGCCCGACCACCCGGCGCCGGGTCAGCGCCCGGGCGAAGGCTTCGAGCCGGTCGAGGCGCCCCGCCGCGTAGCAGGCGCCGACCACCGCGCCGATGGAGCAGCCCGCCACCACGGTGGGATGGATGCCGCCTTCCTCCAAGGCACGGATGACCCCGATATGCGCCCAGCCCCGGGCCGAGCCGCCGCCAAGCGCGAGGCCGACCCGCGGGCCGGCGCTGGGCGGCGGCCGGACCGGCTCCACGGTGCCGGGCAGGAAATGGGAGACGGCGGGACACTCTTGCCAGCGCGTGGCAAGGGTCGGGCTCATGTCCCGGCGGCCTTCAGGGCGACCTGGCCGTCCGCCTCCCGGACGACGCTGCGATAGAAGCAGTCCCGGCGGCCGGTGTGGCAGCAGCCGCCATCGCCGCCGACATCGACGCGGATCAGCAGCGCGTCCTGGTCGCAATCGACCCGCATCTCGACGATGCGCTGGATCTGGCCGCTGGTCGCGCCCTTGTGCCAGAGTTCCTGGCGCGAGCGCGACCAGTACCAGGCCTCGCCGGTCTCGAGGGTGCGCGCCAGCGACTCGGCGTTCATGTGGGCGAGCATCAGGACCTGCCCGTCCCGCGCGTCCACGGCGATGCAGGCGACGAGCCCGTCGCGGTCGAAGCGGGGCGTGAAGGCCGCGCCCTCCTCGACCTCGGCGCGGGGGCCGGGGGGATCGAAAGCGATGTCGCGCGCGGTCATGGCGTGGCGGACGGGTCCCCGACTCTGGGCGTGCAGTAGACTACTTGGCGCCGCCGCGCGCCAGGGTCAGGAAGCGGACCTGCTCGTTGGCATTGTCCTTGAAGACGCCGCGGAACTGGCTGGTGATGGTGGAGACGCCGGCCTTCTGGACGCCGCGCATCGCCATGCAGAGATGCTCGGCCTCCACCATCACGGCGACGCCGCGGGGCTTGAGGATGCTCTCGATCACGTCGGCGATCTGGGCGGTCATCGTCTCCTGCGTCTGCAGGCGGCGGGCGAAGGTGTCGACCACGCGGGCGAGCTTCGACAGGCCGACCACGCCCTGGGTCGGGTAATAGGCGATGTGGGCGAGGCCCATGAACGGCACCATGTGGTGCTCGCAATGCGAGTGGAACGGGATGTCGCGCACCAGCACGATGTCCGAGTAGCCCTCGACCTCCTCGAAGACGCGCTCCAACAGCTTCTCAGCATCGATCCCGTAGCCGCCGAACAGCTGCTCGTAGGCCTTGGTGACCCGGGCCGGGGTGTCGAGCAGGCCCTCGCGGGTCGGATCGTCGCCGGCCCAGCGCAGGAGCGTGCGCACGGCGGCCTCGGCCTCCGCGCGGCTCGGGCGGCCGGTCTCGATCCCGTCCGGGACGCGGGTGGCGGAGGACGGCTCCGGTGCGATCTCCACGGGACGGCCGTCATCCACGGGCCGGATGTCACTGCGCATGCCGTTCAGCCCTTGCCCGTCGATCGCCTTCCGGTCGAAACCCTGGCCGTCGCTCTGATAGGACAGGGATTTGAGCGCGGCATCCATGGCATCTCCGGCCCGCGCGATGCGGGACTTCATCGGGGTGCTGTCGGGCTTGGCATACATCGTCGGATCGCGTCGGGCGTTCGAGGGAAGATCCCGAGCTCGAAAGGGATTCAAGCCGGCGCCCCGGGATGGCTGCAGCCGTGGGAACCACCGTGGCCGTGGGCGCGACCCTGGTCGACGGCCCGCCTCCTCGCGAAGTGGCCGCAGGGGGCCTATATCATCGTTCGCGGGGCAACGCGCAATGCGCGATGCGTCCCGATGGGATTTGTGCCTCCGAGCCGAGGACCCGATGCTCGACGACATCTACAACCGCCGTATCCTGGAACTCGCCGCCGACATCCCCCGGCTCGGCCGGCTGGAGAACGCGGATGCGAGCGCCACCGCCCATTCCCGCCTGTGCGGCTCCACCGTGACGGTCGACCTCGTGCTGGGCGATGACGGCCGGGTCGCCGATTTCGCACACGAGGTCCGGGCCTGCGCCCTCGGTCAGGCCTCGTCGTCCCTGATGGGCCGGCACGTCGTCGGTGCCAGCGCGGAGGAGCTGCGCGGCGTCCGCGAGACCATGCGGGCCATGCTCAAGGAGAACGGCCCGGCGCCCGACGGGACCTGGGCGGACCTCGCGGTGCTGGAACCGGTGCGGGACTTCAAGGCGCGCCACGCCTCGACACTCCTGACCTTCGACGCGGTGGTGGACGCCCTCGACCAGATCGCCGCCAAGCGGCAGGCCGCCTAAGGGCATGGTCCGGCGTGCCGCCCATGGGGCGATCCGCCTCTACCAGCTGACCCTGTCGGGCCTGATCGGCCGTCAGTGCCGCCACTGGCCGAGCTGCTCCGAATACACCGACACGGCCATCGCCCGGCACGGGCTCTGGCCGGGCGGCTGGATGGGACTGGCCCGGATCTGCCGCTGTGGACCCCTCGGCACCCACGGCATCGACCTTGTCCCGGAGTGTATTCCCGCGGGAGCGGCGTGGTACCGGCCCTGGGCTTACGCGCGCTGGCGCGGCGTCGAGGCGCCACCTTCCCCGTTCGCCTGCGAGGCGACGGGGGAGGAATCGCGGACCGATGCACGCGGATGACCCGGTGGTCCTGATCGGCTTCCTGTGAAACCGGCGCGCTCCGAGATCGGAGCGAAGCGCTCGGCCTGCTTTCGAAGTCGCCGTTCGCCGCACCGTCTCCGACCCGCATCCTCGGTTGAGGACGTGGGTCGGAGGGGGCTCTGCCCCTCTGTCGGGCCTTTACGTGGGAGGTCCGGGGGCACCGCTGCGGATGCTGCCTTACGACACCCGCGTCCCGCCGTTCGGCAGCGTCGGTGCCGCGACCGCCTTCCGGCGATCCCGTTCCTTGCGCAATTCCCGCTCGGCTAGAAGCCAGAACTCGATCTCGAATCCCTCTGGTCGGTGGTTGCGTTCCCACAGCTCGTAGGCGCGTTCCCGGATCTCCTCGAACGTGATGGCATCCGCCGATCGGGCGGGAGGCCGGGGGACGGTATCGTTCGACCCGCAGGCGGGCTCGGAGGCGTGCGACTGTGGCGCCGTCGCCGGAGGTTCAGGGGACGGTCGGAAATCGGGGGGGACGTCCACGACGACGCCCTCAGGAGGCCGGCTTGTCGAGATAGGCGGCCACGCTGGTGATCCGGCTCCCCACCATGGTCACCGCCTTGCGAAGCCGCGCCTCGCTGACGCCGAAGCGCTGCGCCCACTCCTCGCGGATGGCGCGATCGTAGATATCGATATGCGTCTTGCCTCTGGCCTCGGTGGACATGCTGCGCCCGCTCCAGTTCGCTGTGAGCCTCGGCCGTGCCGGGCTGTCTGCGAAGACAACCGGGGTCGACGCCTTCGGTTGCCGCCGGTCGCGCGCCGGGATGCGGGCCGCTCGAGGGGAGGGCGAGGCGCGGCGGGACCTGCATGAGGCAGGCTCCGATCGCCGTCACGAGTACCGGTCCGATCCCCGGCCCGGCCTTGCGCCGCCGCGCGTCGTGGGGGACCTTCGGGCGGAGAGATCGCGCCTGCCGCGCGCGGCGCGCCACACCCTGCGACAGGAGCCAGCCTTTGAAGCCCTCTGACCCCACGCCCCGCGCCCCGTCGGCCGCGTTGACCCGGCGCCCGCCGTCGGCGGCCTTCCGCCGGTCCTGGGGCCGCGCATGCCGTCGGATCGGCTGAGTCCGTGACCGATCTCGCCGCTCTCAATCGCTTGGAGGCGCCGGCCTTCGAGGCGCTCCTCGGATCCGTCTTCGAGCACGCGCCCTGGGTGGCGCGGGCCGCCTGGCCCCGGCGGCCCTTCGCCGGGATCGCGGACCTGCACGCGGCGATGATGGCGGCCCTGCGCGCCGCCCCCGTCGAGACTCGCCATGCGTTCCTCAACGGCCATCCGGATCTCGCCGGGCCGGAAGCACGCGCCCGCAGCCTCACGGCGGATTCGGCGAGCGAGCAGGGGAGCGCCGGCCTCGACCGCATGACCGCGGACGATGCGGAGGCCTTCGATCGCCTGAACGCCGCCTATCGGGCGCGCTTCGGCTTCCCCTTCATCATCGCGGTGCGCGGCCGGGGGCGGGCCGAGATCCTATCGATCTTCGAGACCCGGCTCGGCCGGGATCCGGCGGTCGAGGAGGCGGCCGCGCTGGACGAGGTTGCCCGGATCACCCGCATGCGCCTGGACCGCCTCGTCACGCCTTGAGGCGGCCCGGCGAGGCGGCGGATCCTCAGGCTTCGATCGCCGCCCGGGCTTCCTTGACGGCCGCCTCGAACGCGACGAACGCCGTGGTGGCCTGGTCCCAGGCTTGGCTGCGCACGTGGCGGACCAGGGCGGCGCCCTGCTCACGGGCCTGGGCCAGTGGCACCTCGATGGCGGCCGGTCGTGTCGCGTCGGCGGGGACCCCCTCGGGCGGCGTGTCGGTCGAGCGCATGCCGACCAGGGTCGCCGCGATGGCGCGGCGCCACGCGGCGCAGTCGGCCGAGAGACGGATCACGCGCTGTTCCGCCGTGGCGGCGGTCTGACGGTCGAGTAGGGTCCGCCCGAGATCCTCGATGCGTCCAAGCTGCGCCAGGGCGTCACCGATTTCCCGGCGCGCCTTGTCGGTCCCTTCCGCGATGCGGCCGACATTCTGGGCGATGTCGCCAGTGGCCTGCATCTGCTGACCGAGGATCTCGGAGGCCTCGCGCATCTGCGCGGCGACATTCGCCACGGCACCGCTCTCCGCCTCGACGCGGGCATTGGCCCGCACCATCGCGGCGGCGCCGGCCTCGACGGCGGCGCGGCTGCGCGTCACCGCGGCCTGCATCGCCGCCATCTCCTCGCGAAGGCCGCTGACCCGCGCCCGGATCTCATCGGTCGCCTTCGCGGTCTGCGCCGACAGGGTCTTCACCTCGGCGGCGACCACCGCGAAGCCGCGGCCGGCCTCTCCGGCCCGGGCCGCCTCGATGGTGGCATTGAGCGCCAGCAGGTTGGTCTGTGCCGAGATCGCCGCGATGGTGCCGGCCATCTCCTCGATCCGCAGGGCTGCGGTCGAGAAGCTGTCGAGCCGGCTGCCGATCTCCTCCGTGCCTTCCTCGATCCCGCGCATGCCGTCGGTGGCCCGATGCAGGTCACCGACGCAGGTCACGATGCCCGACCGGGCCGTCTCGGCGGTCTCGGCCGCCGAGGAGGAACGGGCGGCGATCTCGCCCGTCGTCGCGGCCAGTTCCTCGCTGGCGGCCGCAATCAGGCGGGCCTGCTCGGCGGTTCCGGAGGCGTCGTGGGTCATCCAGCCGATCGAGGTGCCGGCATCGGAGGCAGAGGCGGACAGGCGCGCCAGAAGGGACAGCCACTCGCGGTCGAAGACCGCCTCAGGCGCGGAATGCCCGGCCGTATCGGCCGGCGCGACCGCTGACGCTTCGACCGGAGCCGTCGTCGTCACGGGGGTTGCTGGCGCGACAGGAATCTGACGCTGCCGGCGCAAACTGAACATGCGGGCCTCTCCGACATTCTAATCGGAATGCATGGTCACACATAATCTTCAACCAATGGTGAAGGATACTGAAGTCTCTTCGCAAGCGTTGCAGCGCATCGCCGCTGCGCAGGGCGCCTTCGGTGGGAAGTTGCGCCCCCTGATAGAGTTCTATCAGGGGGCGCAATGCTTCATTCGCCGGTGAGAGCCGCCTTGGTGCGGGACCACCAGCCGGCGCGCTTGGGCCGATCCGGATCGGCAGGCGGCGTGAGCACGACCGCCACGGGCTCGGGTTTCGGCTCTGCGGGGGCGGGCGCCTCCTCCGGCGATGCGGTCCAATCCGGCGCGGCTGCGCGCTCCTCGACCGGCGCGGCAGTCTCCGCCGGGGCCACCGGCAGGTCCACCGCCGTCTCGGCGCTGCCTGTTGCCGGGGCCGCCTCCACCGCCTCGGCGACCGCCTGCGCGCTTACCGGCTCCTCGGCCGACAGCGCGACCACGTCGCCCACCGCTTCCGGGGCATCGTCCCTGTCGGCGGAGTCGCGGGTGCGGCCTTCGCTGCGCCCGCGCCCGCCACGTCGTCCGCGGCGACGGCGGCGTCCGCCCTCGTCGTCCGCCCGGGACGCCTCGTCGGAGCCCGCCACGGTCTCGTCGGCCTCGTTGGCCTCCGCCGCGACGATCTCTACCGGGGCGGCCTCGGCCCCGGCCGGCTCCTCGCCGTCCCACGCCTCGTCCTGGGCATCCTCCTCCGAGCGTGCGCCGTCCTGGGGCTCGTCCTCGCCGCGCTCCTCGTCGGTACGGCCCTCCTGGCGACCCCCGCGCCGGCGGCGGCGCCGGCGGCGGCGGCGGCCATCGCCCTCGTCGCGCGATCCGTCCTCGCGGGTCTCGGCGCGGCCCTCCTCGGGCTCACCCTCGGCATCCGCCTCGGCCTCGGCCTCGGCCTCGTCGGCTTCCTCGTCCTCGTCCTCGAACTCCGTGGTCGGCGAGATCGCCTGGGCGCGCACGCCCGTCACCGGTCCCTCGGCCCGCTGTGCCGGCTCGCCGCGGTCCAGCTGGAACGCCGCCGTTGCGGCCAGTCGCTCGTCGGCCGCGATCGTGATGGTCACCCCGAAGCGCACCTCCAGCTCTCGCAGGTGCCCGCGCTTCTGGTTGAGGATGTAGAGGGCGACCTCGGTGCGGGTGCGCAGGACGAGGTTGTGGGAGGCCGACTTCAGCAGCGCCTCCTCGATGGAGCGCAGGATGTGCAGGGCCACCGAGGCGGTGGCGCGCACGAAGCCCGAGCCGCCGCAATGGGCACAGGGGATCGAGGAGGATTCAAGGACGCCGGTGCGGATGCGCTGACGGCTCATCTCCATCAGGCCGAAGGGCGAGATCCGGCCCACCTGGATGCGGGCGCGGTCGTTCTTCAGGCACTCGTTGAGCTTCTTCTCGACGGCGCGGTTGTTGCGCTTCTCCTCCATGTCGATGAAGTCGATGACGATCAGGCCCGCGAGGTCGCGCAGGCGCAGCTGGCGGGCGACCTCCTCGGCCGCCTCCAGGTTCGTCTTGAGGGCGGTGTCCTCGATGTCGTGCTCGCGGGTGGCGCGGCCCGAGTTCACGTCGATCGAGACCAGGGCCTCGGTCGGGTTGATCACGAGGTAGCCGCCGGACTTCAGGGAGACGTGGCTGGAGAACATCGCGTCGAGCTGCTGCTCGACCCCGAAGCGGGCGAAGATCGGCGTCGGGTCGCGGTAGGGCTTCACGACCTTGGACTGGCCGGGCATCAGCATCCGCATGAAGTCCTTGGCCTCGCGGTAGGCGTCATCGCCGGCGACCAGAACCTCGTCCAGATCCTTGTTGTAGAGGTCGCGGATCGCCCGCTTGATCAGCGAGCCTTCCTCGTAGACCAGCGCGGGCGCCATCGAGGTCAGGGTCAGCTCGCGGACCGACTCCCAGAGGCGCATCAGGTATTCGAAGTCGCGGGCGATCTCCGGCTTGGAACGCGACGCGCCGGCGGTGCGCAGGATCACGCCCATCCCCTCGGGCACCTCCAGGTCCTGCACGACCTCCTTGAGGCGCTTGCGATCGGCCGCCGAGGTGATCTTCCGCGAGATGCCGCCGCCGCGGCCGGTGTTGGGCATCAGCACCGAGTAGCGGCCGGCGAGCGACAGGTAGGTGGTCAGCGCCGCACCCTTCGTGCCGCGCTCCTCCTTGACCACCTGCACCAGGATGATCTGGCGGCGCTTGATCACCTCCTGGATCTTGTACTGGCGGCGGTAGTGGCGAGGGCGCTCCGGGATCTCGGCAAGCGCGTCGCCGTTGCCGCCGACCTGGGCGATCCGGGGCTCGGCGTCGGGATCGTCGGAATCCTCGTCGGAATCCTCATCCTCGTCGGACTCGTCCTCGTCGTCCTCCGACTCGTCCTCATCCTCGTCGTCGTCGGACTCCTCGTCCGCCTCGTCTTCCGCATCCTCGTCGGGGTCGTCGTCGTTGACGACGGCCGGCGCGGACTCATCCTCGGTGTCGGCTACGCTCTCCGCCGGCGCTTCGGCGACGGTCAGAGCCTCCGCCACGGCGATCCGGACCTCGGGCTCGGCGGCAGCCTCGGACTGCGCCTCGGCCGAAGGAAGGCTGCCGGCCTCGTCGTCGGCGTCGGCGGCCGGCAGCGGCTCGTTCTGCGCCGCGGCGATGTCACCGGCCTCAATCTCGGAGGCGAGAGCCTCCTGCACGGCCTCGGGGTTGTCGGCCAGGGCGTCGGGCATGCCGGCGGGGGCGATCCCGGCCTCGGCGGGGATCTCGGACTGATCGCCCGCCAGGGCGGCCTCGTGCGCGTCCTCGACGCTCACCGTCTCGTCGGTGTCACGGGCGCGGGCCTCGGCCCGGCGGCCGCGGGAGCGGCGGGGCGAGCGGCGACGGCGCTCTTCGCGCTCGCGGTGCTCCTCCGCGTCGCGGGCCTCCTCCTCGAGGAGCGCCTGCCGGTCGGCCAGGGGGATCTGGTAGTAGTCGGGGTGGATCTCGTTGAAGGCCAGGAAGCCGTGGCGGTTGCCGCCATACTCGACGAAGGCCGCCTGGAGCGACGGCTCCACCCGGGTGACCTTGGCGAGATAGATATTGCCGCGCAGCTGGCGCCGGTTGGCGGCCTCGAAGTCGAACTCCTCGACCCTAGACCCCTGGACCGTGACGACCCGGGTCTCCTCCGGGTGCATCGCGTCGATCAGCATTTTGTTGGCCATGTCGGACTCTCGGCATGGCGGCCGACGTCGTTCTCCGTGCCCGTGGTCCCGGCGGCGCCTCGCCCGACGTCAAACCTGTCGGGCGGGGAGCCGGCCTCGTCGCCGAGGCGGATGGGTTCGAGGGGAAATTGCCGTCAACCGCCGTTCGGCGCCAGGGGCGCCTGGGGTTGAATATGGCCGGGAGGAGGGACGGACCGGCGTGACGCACCTCTTGCGCCTCCGGGGCACGCGCAGCGCTCTGCTGGGCCGTGCGTCCGTCCATCGTGGTCCCGACCTCGCGAAACAATCTCGACCGGCGGGGGACCGGCCGTGAATTCTGGGGTGCGGCGGAGAAGCTCCGCCGCGTCGTGCGACACCTGCCCGATCACGGGCGACACCCGTCACCGCCAGGCGGACCGAAACGGCCCGCCGCGACACCGCGACCGTTTTCGCGAGGAATTCGGCCACGTCCGCGGGCCGTTGCGGCGACCGGCGGGACCGGAGAGGGGTCCACATCATTACAGACCGCCGCGCGGATTTGGCAAGGGTCAAGCGTGAAGAGATGTCACGGGGTTGTCACGGGGTGCGATGGTGGAACCGCCATTCCTCGGCGCAGCGCGAAGCCCTTCCGTGTGGCGTGCGAACCCGGGCCGTCGGGCGTCCCTGGGTCGCTCGCGGCGCGCGCGATGACGGGTCCGCGGCCCGGTCGAGAGGACCCTATTCCGCCGCTTCGAGCCGCGGACCCACGCCGTCGAGCGCCGCCGGCTTCGGGCCGCCGGTCGCCCAGTCGAGCAGCTCGACCGTATGGACGATCGGGATGCCGGTTCCTTTCCCGATCTGCGTGGCGCAGCCGATGTTGCCCGTGGCGATGACGTCGGGCCGCACGCGCTCGATGTTGGCGACCTTGCGGGCGCGCAGCTTCAGGGCCAGCTCCGGCTGAAGGATGTTGTAGGTCCCCGCCGAGCCGCAGCAGATGTGGCCCTCGGGCACGTCCTTGACGGTGAAGCCGGCGCGCTTGAGCAGGGTCTTGGGCTCCAGGCGGATGCCCTGGCCGTGCTGCATCGAGCAGGCCGAGTGATAGGCCACCACGAGGTCGTTCTCGGCGACCGGCGCGAGGTCCAGCAGGGCCACGTATTCGGTGATGTCCTTGGCCAGGCTCGAGACCCGCTGGGCCTTCTCGGCATAGGCGGGGTCGTCGCGGAACATGAAGCCGTAATCCTTGATGGTCGTGCCGCAGCCCGACGCCGTCACCAGGATTGCATCGAGGCCCTTGGCGATCTCGGTGTCCCAGGCGTCGATCGTCTGCTTGGCAAGGGCGTGGGCCGAATGCTCCTTGCCCATGTGGTGGGTCAGCGCCCCGCAGCAGCCCTCGTTGGCATGGACCACCTCGATGCCGTGCCGGTTGAGCAGCCGGATCGCCGCAGCGTTGAAGTCTGGCCTCAGGACGCTCTGGGCGCAGCCGCGCAGCAGGGCGACGCGCCGGGCGGCCTGCATCGCCCGCGGCGGGAACCGGCCGGGCCGGTTGGTCGGCTCCCGGGGCGGCATGCCGGCCGGGGCGAGGTCGAGCATCGCGGCGAGGCGGTTGCCGATCCGCGGCAGCCGGGCCACCAGGCTCCGGAACGGGGCGCCGAGCTTCGCCGCCGCCAGGGCGAGGCGGAAGCGGTTCGGGTAGGGCAGGACCTGGGCGAGCACCGCGCGCAGGAACCGGTCTCCGGCCGGCCGCGCGTAGGTTTTCTCGATATGCGCCCGGGCGTGGTCGACGAGGTGCATGTAGTGCACCCCGGACGGGCAGGTGGTCATGCAAGACAGGCAGGAGAGGCAGCGGTCGACGTGCTTGACCACCTCCTGCGAGGCCGGCTTGCCGCCCTCCAGCATGTCCTTGATGAGGTAGATCCGGCCGCGAGGGGAATCGAGTTCGTCGCCGAGCAGCAGGTAGGTCGGGCAGGTCGCCGTGCAGAAGCCGCAATGCACGCAGGTCCGCAGGATTTTTTCCGAGGCCGCCATGGCGGGATCGGCGAGCTGGGCGGGGGCGAAGTTGGTCTGCACGGTCTCTTCCTGCCTGCTCTCCTCGCCCCTCGCGGGGAGACGTTCGAGGATCCGGGATCCCCGGCGGGGGCGGCGCAGGAGGCACCGCGGCGCGCGGTCCTGAACCACCTCCACCCCTGACCCCGCCCCGCGAGGGGGCGGGAAATTCAAAGCCCCGCGTACATCCGGCCCGGGTTCAGCAGCCCGGCGGGGTCGTGCGCCGCCTTGATGCCTGCGGTGAGCCGCATCAGCGGCTCGGCCAGCGGCTGGAACACCGGCACGGCGGCGCGCACGGCGTCGGGGGCGCGCACCAGCGTGGCGTGGCCGCCCTGGGCCTGCACGGCCCGGCGCACCGTCCCGGCCCCGGCATCGCCCTCCGAGCCGGTGGCGAGCCAGATCAGGCCGCCCCCCCAGTCGAAGAACCAGCGCGCGTCACGCTCGGCCGCGATGGCCGCGGCCAGGGCCGGCCCGTGGGTCGGAGCGGTGGAGATCCGCCAGAGGGCGGCCTCCCGGGGCTCGGCCAGGGGGGCAGCATCGCGCACGGACCGCCAGAGGGCGGTACCGGCCTCGCCGTCCACGATCGCGGGCTGGCCGTAGCGCTTCAGCAGGCGGCGCAGCTCACCGGTGCGGTAGTCGATGGAATCCGAAAAGCCTTCGAGGCGCATCAGGGTCCGCGCCTCCGGGGCGCCGATCCCCGCCGGCAGATACGCCGCCCCGGTGAGTTCGAAGGGCGAGCCCAGAGCCTCCGACAGGGCCGTCACCGCCCGAGCATCGTCCAGCCCGGAGAAGACCAGGGTGGCGACGCGCTCGCAGGCGGGCAGAACCTTGAAGGTGACCTCCGTGAGCAGGCCCAGCGTGCCGTGGGCGCCGGCCATCAGCTTCACGAGATCGAGCCCGGTGACGTTCTTCATCACCCGGCCGCCCGACTTGATCGCCTCGCCCCGCCCATTGACGAAGCGGACGCCGATCAGGCTGTCCCGGGCCGCCCCGGCATTGATCCGCCGGGGCCCGGCATTGTTGATCGCCGCCACGGCCCCGAGGGTCGGTTCGCCTGTGCTGCCATAGAGGCCGCGCAGATCCATCGGCTCGAAGGGCAGCATCTGGCCCCGGGTCGCGAGGAGCGCCTCGACCTCGGCGAGCGGGGTGCCGGCCCGGGCCGCCACTACCATCTCGGCGGGCTCATAGAGCGTCACGCCGGTCAGCGCCCGCGCGGAGAGCGTCGCGCTGTCCTGCGCGGGCCGGCCGAGGCCTGCGGCGGTGCCGCCGCCGGAAAGCCGCAGCCGCTCGCCGCGTCCGGCGGCGGCCCGCACGATCTCCCCGGCCTCCGCCTCGGTGGCGGGCTCGTAGGCGCCCATCGTTTCCGTCCCGGTTCTTTGGACCTGTTCCAGGGCCGGTTTCGCCGGAACCGCCGACGGATTCAAGCGGAGGTGGCGTCGCGGGGTTTCAGTGGCCGGGTTTCGCCGGGAAAGCGGCCCTGCCGTGAGCCCTATTCCGCCGCGGCCGTCCGGGCCGGACGCAGGCGGGCCAGGATCTCACGACGCAGGCCGGCGATGTCGAAGATCCAGACGAGCGCTCCGTAGAGCGCCATCCCGGCCGGAACCAGGATCGCCAGCGCGGCGGCGGGCGGCAGGTGCCGGAACGGCGCGAGGGCCAGACCCATCGCCGCGCAGGCGAGGGCCGCGACGCCGATCTCACCCCAGGGCAGCGCGATGCGCTCCGGGCCGATGAGGGCGCGCCAGCCGAGCCACGATCCGGCGGCGGCAAGACCCGCACTCTGCGCCAGCGCGACGCCGAGCCCGCCCATCCGATCCGGCAGGACCAGCAGGCCGGCGCCGTTGACCGCGAGGCCCACCAGGGCGGCGGCGACCACCGGCAGGGTCCGGCGGCGGATCTGGAAGACCGGATTGAGGGCGTAGAACATCATGGACAGGCAGAACAGGCCCGGCATCAGCACGGTGCTGTAGGTCTCGAACGGCCCGCGATAGGCGTCCGGCACCACCAGCCCCTGGAGCGCCGGCAGCACCGCCCAGAAGCCGACCGCGCAGGGCGCCAGCAGCGCGAACACGGTGCCGGCATTGGCGGCGACCTGCGCCTCGGCGGCGGCGCGGCCGCTCTGCTCCTCGGCCTGCACGGCGAGCTGGAACAGCAGCAGGTCCAGGGCGGTGCCCAGCGTCATCAGCGCACGCGACGTGACGTCGGCGGCCAGGGCGAAGTAGCCGGCCTCGGCAAAGCCGGCATGGCCCGCGATGGCGCCCCGATTGACGAAGGCGAGGCACTGATAGGCCGTGTTGGCGGCGATCAGCGGCAGGCCGTAGCGCGCGAAGACCCGCCAGGTCGCCGAAAGGCGCGGCCGCTCGAAGGGCGTGCGCGGGTCGCGCAGGGGGTGGCGCAGCAGCACCACCGCAAGGAGCTGGCTGATCCCGGCCGCCGCCAGCACCCAGGCCGGCTGGGGCAGCCACCAAGCCGCCGCCGCCATCATGGCGAAGGACAGGACGTTCTTCACCGCCACGAGGCCGAGATAGAGCCTGCCGTCGAACCGCGCCCGGGCGAGGGCCGCGTGGTAGTCGAACACGCCGATGCCCAGGGCCGCGAGACCGGTTCCGCACAGCACCGCCTCACGCCCGTCCGCCCCGCCGGCGAAGCCGAAGGCGCCGCACAGGGCGGCGGCGGCCAAGAGCAGCAGGCCGGAACGCAGATAGGCCCGGTCGAGTCCGTGGCGGATCCACGGCTCGTCGACGCGCACGCGGCCCGAGTAGAACCGCGTCGCCGACAGGCGCAGCCACTCGAACAGCACCGTGTTGAGGACGATCGCCCCCGTGGTCGCCAGGGCGAACCGGCCGAAATCGGCGGGTCCCAGGAGCTTCGCGATCAGCAGCCCGAGGGCGAAGTTGAGCCCCGCATTGATGACGAAGGCGGCGATCACGGCCATGGACGGCGTCTCATGAGCGGCGGAAACGGCCCGCCCGTTCCACGCGCTGTAGCGTAGGAGCCGTAAGACTCCCCTAACCGGGCAAGATCGGGGCGGGGACGCCCCGGAGGCCCCAAGCCCTCCGGTCAGGCGGCGCGGACGGTGTCGAGGAAGCGCGTGACTTCTGCCGTGAGATGCTCGGACTGGCGCGACAGCGCGGACGCCGCCGCGAGCACCGCGTCGGCCGCCCGGCCGGTCTCCCCGGCGGCCCCGGCGACCCCGAGAATGGTGCTGGTCACCGCGCCGGTGCCGACGGCCGCCTGCCCGATGTTGCGGACGATTTCCCGGGTGGCCGATCCCTGCTCCTCGACCGCCGCGGCGATCGAGGTCGCCACCCCGCTGATCTCCCGGATCCGCTCCGTGATCGTGCCGATCGCCGAAACGGCCTCGCCGGTCACCCCCTGGATGCCGGCGATCTGGCCGGCGATCTCCTCGGTGGCCTTCGCGGTCTGCGCGGCCAGGTCCTTCACCTCGGTGGCGACGACCGCGAAGCCCCGGCCCGCCTCGCCGGCGCGGGCCGCCTCGATCGTGGCGTTGAGCGCCAGCAGGTTGGTCTGGCCGGCGATCGCGGTGATCAGCCCGACCACGTCGCCGATCCGCGCCACCGCGCCGCTCAGCTCCCGGACCAGGGCGCCCGTCTGTCCCGCCTCCGAGACCGCCCCCTGGGCGAGCTTGGTCGATCCCTCGACCTGCCTGCCGATCTCCTCCACGGACGTGCCGAGTTCCTCGGCCGCGGCCGCGACGGTGTTGACGTTGGCGGCGGCCTGCTCGGCGGCGGCCGCCACCGCGCTGGACTGGCTCGCCGTCTGTGTCGCGGTCGCCGTCATGGTCTGGGCCGTGCCCTGCAGGACGGTTGCCGAGTCGGAGACCTGACCGATGAAGCCGCCGACCGTGCGCTCGAACCGCTCGGCCATCTCCCGCAGGCCGGTCCTGCGCCGCTCCTCGGCCGCCCTCCGGCCCTCGGCGGCTTCGGCTTCGATCCGGCGGCTGCGGATGAGGTTGTCCTTGAATACCTGGACGGCTCGCGCCATCGCGCCGATCTCGTTGCGGTAGGTGCGCGCGGGAACCGTGACGGAGGCCTCCCCCTCCGCCAGCGCCTGCATCGCCGCCGTCAGCGCCCGGAGCGGGTGCAGCACGCCGCCGAACAGGGTCCACAGGCCGAGCGACACCAGCAGGATCACCGCCAGCAACGCCGCGACGCTGCGTTCGACGTCGCTCCGCGCCGCGTCGGCGAGGGTCTCGGCGCGCGCCACCATCGCGTCGAGGGCCGCATCGCTCAGGGCGACGAGGAAGCGCTGGTTCTCGGTGTTGCGCTGCCGCAGCTCGTCGAACGTGTGGTTCGGGGCCGTATGCGTGCTGAGCGCGTCGAAGACCGCCTGCGCGATGGCCTTCGAGTCGCCCTCGAAATTGCTGGCCTTCGCCCTCTCGAACGCGGCCCGCACCGTCTCCGAGACGTCGATCGCGGCCTCGGTCGTGCGCCGCCACGCGGTCATCAGCTCGGCCCGCTCTTCCGCCGCGGCGACCGTCTCGGGCAGGGACCACGATGTCCCGGCAACCAGGGACGCCTGCACCCGCACCGCGACGTTGCCGCTGGCGACGCGCGTCTCCCAGGCCGCCTGCTTGAGGGCGAGATAGCGCTGCAGGACGGGATCGGACCGGGGAATGGCCGCGTCGACCGTCTTCAGCGTGGCCGTCAGCGCATCCACCAGACCCTGGAAGGCGGACATCGCGGCGGGCAGAAGCGCCGGGTCACGCCGGGCCTTCGGCTGCCTGAGGGCCTCGTCGACGCGGGGGCGGAGGGCCGCCATCGCGTCCTGGGCTTCCCTGAGGCGGCCGAGCGTCGCGCCCACCGCCGGCTCGGCCAGAGCGTTCAGGCTGCCCTGCGCGCGCCGGTAACTCTCGATCGTCGCCTCCCGGCTCGCCGCGATGGTCGTGAGGGATTTGGCATCCGCGGGCGCCGCTCCCCCGAGGGCGAGCGTCGATCCGCGCTCGATCCGCAGCGGCAGGATCGCCCTGAGGAGACCCTGGCTCGCCTGTGCCAATGTTACGGCCCTGCTCGCAGCCGTCGCCTGCACCCGCGCGTCGAGGCAGGTCGCGACCGCGTTGCCCAGCGCCATGCAGGCCATGACGACGATCACCAGGCACAGCAACGTCCTGATCGAGAAGCGTCCCAGCCAGCGAATCATGGAATGGAAGTCCAGGGTTTCGATATTTTCTTTTAAGACATAAGTTTTTTCCGGGCAATGAATGGCAATTGTTCAAGTTAATAGTCGGGTAAAAATTTATGCATCTGTAAAACTGCGAAATAATATTCTACACTTGTCAAAAAAGGAATTATAGACTGAGTAATAGAGCGACGAATTCAACGCAGTTTCGCACGCGGCGGCGTGGTGCATCCAGTTCGCTAACGCTGAACGGTGCAATGCGGGCTGGCCCGAGCCTGGATCCGGTCGTCCGGTCGGCAACCCCGTCTCTGCGAGCGGAGCGAAGCGATGACGGAGGGGGCGGCGACGCCGGACGCGTTCGGCAGGACCCCGGCTGGCGCGATGGGGCCTCACCCCAGGACTGCCCGCAGAGCCCACGCGCGACGTCCGACGCGGCGCGCGCCTGCGCGCCCTACAGCCTTCGCTCGTAGCGCCACGCCTCCATCCCGTCCTCGTAATAATCGGCCCGCACCGCGAAGCGGCTGTAGCCCCGGCGCTGATAGAGGCGGATGCCGGCGCCGTTGTCGGCCCGCACCTCCAGCCGAAGCCGGTCGCAGCCGTGGGTGCGGGCCTGCGCCTCGGCGCCGTCGAGAAGCTTGCCGCCGAGCCCGAGGCCACCGCGATTCGGCGCCACCGCGATCGAGGCGAGCCGGGCGATCCGGCTGCCGCGCCGCCGCTCCAGCACCGCCGCGCCGACGAGCAGCGGACTCGGCTCGTCGTCGAGCGCCTCGATCAGCGCGGCCAACACGTCCATGGTGGGCGACAGAATCGCGTGGCGGATCGCCCGGCGCTCGGCCCGGTCCGTGGCGAAGGCGGCGTGCTCCAGGGCGACCAGGGCGTCGAGATCGGCGAGCGTGGCGGTGCGGATCGTCGGCTCGGGGAGCCCATCGCCGACCGGGTTGCGCAGGGGGGCGCTCACGCCCGCGCCGTCGCGGTGGATCTGGTCGGCCCGGCCATCGTTCGCTCGCCTGAGTGCGTCGCCCACCGGTCAGATGCCTGCTTCCGCAACGCTTGGGAAGCCCGCAGGACACCGCTGGCTTGGCCGGAATGCGTCGTTTTTGCAACGGCGGCCGCGCGGTGTGGAAGGCGGGGGAAAAAGGGGGCGTTCCGAAGGCAATTCCCCTTGTCGCGCCGGCTCCGTATCCGTATATCGCCCCTGCCCAATTTCGCACGTGCCTGTGGCCGCGTGTCGGTTGGTGGGCATCCGGTCAACTGCCGGACAGCCGCCAGGGGTCTTAAAGGATCGATGGTCGCAAGGGTGGATCCCTACGGCCGGCATCCAGGTGGCAACACCGGACCCCGACAACAACCGGCAGCCGGAGGCGAAACCGGCGAACCCCGCTCTCCACGGGGGACGCAGCTTAAAGCAACGACGAACGGGCTTTTTTGGTCTCGTCGGCCCTCCACAGGCCGGCACCGAAGAGGCTTGTTTCTCTTTGCCCGGCGTGCGGTGGGGGTCATCCCTTCCAATCCACGGCAGCTTCCGGGTGCTCTGCGCCCGCATGGATGCACGCGTCTCCAAAGCGCGTGAGCCCACGCGACGCATCGCCCCCTGACGCCGGCGGCCAGTCCTGGCCGTCACCTTCGACAGCGCGCCCCGCGCAGGGCGCTCGCGAACCCGTGCCGGGAGACGATAATGACCGACCGCATCCGTGACTACCTGCGCGTCCGCCGCGACCTCGGCCAGGACGAGGGCCCCGTGATGGTCCTCGACCTCGACGTCGTGCGCGACAACTACACCGCCTTCGCGCGCGCCCTGCCGGACACCCGGGTGTTCTACGCCGTGAAGGCGAACCCGGCCCCCGAGGTGCTGCGCCTGCTCGCCGAGATGGGCTCCTGCTTCGACACCGCCTCGGTCGCCGAGATGGAGATGGTGCTGGCCGCCGGCGCCACCGCCGACCGGATCTCCTTCGGCAACACCATCAAGAAGGAGCGCTGCATCGGCCGCGCGCTGAAGCTCGGCATCCGCCTGTTCGCGGTGGACTGTCAGGCCGAGGTCGAGAAGATCGCCCGGGCCGCCGACGCGACGGGCGTGCCGGCCGGCGAGGTGCGGGTGTTCTGCCGCATCCTGTGCGACGGCGCGGGCGCCGACTGGCCGCTGTCCCGCAAGTTCGGCTGCGTGCCCGAGATGGCCGCGGACGTGCTGGAGCACGCCCATCGCCAGGGGCTCGAGGCCTACGGCATCTCGTTCCACGTCGGCTCGCAGCAGGGCAACACCGAGGCCTGGGACGGGGCGCTGGGCTCCGCGGCGGCGATCTTCCGCGAGTGCGCGGAGCGCGGCATCGGCCTGTCGATGGTCAATCTCGGCGGCGGCTTCCCGACCCAGTACCTCAAGGCGGTGCCGGGCGTGGAGAGCTACGGCGAGGCGATCTTCCGGGGCCTGACCAAGCATTTCGGCAACCAGATCCCCGAGACGATCATCGAGCCGGGCCGCGGCATGGTCGGCAATGCCGGCCTGATCGAGGCCGAGGTGGTGCTGGTGTCGAAGAAGTCCGCCGCGGCCGACGAGGTCCGCTGGGTCTATCTCGACATCGGCAAGTTCGGCGGCCTGGCCGAGACCATGGACGAGGCGATCCGCTACCCGATCCGCACCGCGCGGGACGGGGAGGCGACCGAGCCCTGCGTCATCGCCGGCCCGACCTGCGACTCGGTGGACGTGCTCTACGAGCGGCAGCTCTACCCGCTGCCGGTCTCGCTCTCGATCGGCGACAAGGTGCTGATCGAGGGCGCGGGCGCCTACACCACCACCTACGCGGCGGTGGCCTTCAACGGCTTCCCGCCCCTTCAGCAGATCGTCATCTGATTCTTCTCAGGACTTCCCGGCAGCCCTCGGCTGCCGGGAGCCATCTTCCGCTGCCGCATCGACGGATCGCGTTCTGCCGTCCGTCGGAAAAAACCGCTTCTCCCGCTTGTCGGCCCGGGGAGGGCACAGCCATGATCGAGATCCGCGCGGAGTGTGGCCACGACGTCCCGGCGCGCGAACGCCTGCTCGACGCGTGCTTTCCCGGCAACCGACGCGCCAAGACCTCGGAGCGCCTGCGCGAGGGCCGGCTGCCGGCCCGCGGCCTCGCCTTCGCGGCGACCCGGGCGGGGCGCCTCGTCGGCACCCTGCGGCTGTGGCACGTCGAGGCCGGTCTCGCTCGCCCGGCGCTGCTGCTCGGCCCGCTCGCCGTCGACCCGGCGATCCAGGGCCAGGGGCTCGGCTCGGTGATGATGCAGGCGGCCCTCGGCCGGGCGGAATCCCTCGGCCACGGCGCCGTGCTGCTGGTCGGCGACGCGCCCTACTACGCCCGCTTCGGCTTCGAGCGCGCGCTCGCGGAGGGCCTGACCCTGCCGGGGCCGTTCGAGCGCGACCGCTTCCTCGGGCTGGAGCTGCGCCCGGGCGCGCTTGCGGGCGCCGAGGGCATGGTCCGGGCGACCGGCGTGCTGTCGCCGGTGGACGCGGTGGCCAACGAGGCCGGGGTTGCGCGACGACACGCCGCCTGAGTGGGGACATCACGCGCAGCCGGGGTTAGATCGGCTCTCCCAAACGCGACCTCATCCTGAGCTACCCGCGTGAGCGGGCTTCGAAGGAGGCCTCCGCTGCGCTCCGACACCTCAGGATGAGGGAGAGGGTTGGACGGGCGCCCGTCTCGGATGGCGCAGGCCCGGCCTGCGCCCGTTGATGGGTGCGTGCGCGACCCTGGCCGGTCTCGTGCATTGCGCCGGGCGCCCGCGATCCCGCATAGACGATCCGCCGGCCTCCCGGAGAAGGTTGCTCGACCGATGCAGATCGCCACGCCTTACCTGATGTTCCTGGGCGACGTGCCCGACACGCTGGCGGCCAAGACCGCCTACGGGATCAAGGACTGGCGCCCCGAATGGTGCGTCGGCCAGATGCGCCTGCCCGGCTGCGCCGCCGATCTCGGCATCCCCGACATGACCCTGCCCGAGGCCCTGGCGAAGGGCTGCCGGACCCTGGTGATCGGCGTCGTCAATGCCGGCGGCGTTCTGCCGGACCACTGGGTGAAGGAGATCGTCGCGGCGATCGAGGCCGGGCTCGACGTCGCGAGCGGCCTGCACGTCAAGCTCGGTGCGGTCCCGGCCATCGCGGAGGCCGCCGCGCGGCGCAACCGCCAGCTCCACGACGTGCGCCACACCGACGAGCGCTTCCCCACCGGCAAGGGCACCAAGCGGTCGGGCCGGCGGCTGCTGACCGTGGGCACAGACTGCTCCGTCGGCAAGAAGTACACCGTGCTGGCCCTGGAGCGCGGCATGCGCGAGCGCGGCCTCGACGCGGATTTCTGCGCCACCGGCCAGACCGGCGTGTTCATCTCCGGCCGAGGCGTCGCGATCGACGCCGTGGTGGCCGACTTCATCTCCGGCGCCGTCGAGACGATCTCGCCGGACGCCGCCTCCAACCACTGGGATCTGATCGAGGGCCAGGGCTCGCTCTACCACCCGTCCTTCGCGGGGGTGAGCCTCGGCCTGCTGCACGGTGCCCAGGCCGACGCCTTCGTGGTCTGCCACGAGCCGACCCGCACCACGATGCGCGGCGTGAAGCATCCGCTGCCGACGATCCGGCAGGTCATCGACCTCACCGTGCAGCTCGGCAGCCTGACCAATCCGGGGATCAAGCCGGTGGGCATCGCGGTCAACACCCAGGCCCTCGCCGAGGGCGAGGCCCGGGCGCTGCTCGAGACCCTGGCGGCCGAGCACGACCTGCCCGCCACCGACCCGGTGCGCTTCGGCGTCGACGGGCTGGTCGACCGGATCGTCGCCGACTTCCCGGAGATCTGACATGGCGCGCCGCCTGACCCTTGCCGTCGAGCGCTTCCCCATCGCCGGCGCCTTCACGATCTCCCGCGGCAGCCGCACCGAAATCGCCGTCGTGGTGGCGACCATCACCGACGAGAACGGCGTCGGGCGGGGCGAGTGCGTGCCCTATCCGCGCTACGGCGAGAGCGTCGAGAGCGTCAGCGCCCTGATCGCGGAGCAGGCGGAGGCGATCGCCGCCGGAATCGGCCGCGCGGATCTGATGGAGCGCATGAAGGCGGGCGCGGCGCGCAACGCCCTCGACTGCGCGCTGTTCGACCTCGAGGCGAAGCTCCAGGGCCGCCCCGCCTGGGCCATCGCCGGGCTGCCGGCGCCGCGACCGGTCATCACCGCCTACACGCTGAGCCTCGGCACCCGCGAAAGCATGGGTGAGGCCGCCCGAAAGGCGGCCCATCGGCCACTGCTCAAGGTCAAGCTCGGCGGGGACGGAGATCCGGAGCGCATCGCCGCCGTCCGGGCCGCCGCGCCGGAATCCCGGCTGATCGTCGATGCCAACGAGGCGTGGCGGCCGGCAAATGTGGAGGCCAACCTCGCGGCCTGCCTGACGGCCGGCGTCGCGCTGATCGAGCAGCCGCTGCCGGCCGACGCCGATGCCCTGCTCGCCGAAATCGCGCATCCGGTGCCGGTTTGCGCCGACGAGAGCCTGCACGACCGCGCCGGCCTCGACGCGCTCGCCGGGCGCTACGACGCGATCAACATCAAGCTCGACAAGACCGGCGGCCTGACCGAGGCGACGCTCCTCGCCCGCGAGGCGAAGGCGCGGGGGTTGTCGATCATGGTCGGCTGCATGCTCGGCACCTCGCTCGGCATGGCGCCGGCGGCGCTCCTCGCCGAGGGAGCCGATTTCGTCGATCTCGACGGGCCGCTGCTGCTGGCTCGCGACCGCGAGCAACCCCTCCGCTACGAGGGCAGCCTGATGCACCCGCCCACGCCGGAGCTGTGGGGATAGGATTCGCCCCGCCTGTCACCGGCGGGGCGTCACAAGCGGTTTGGGATTAGGTATACCAGAAGGCTTGCGTTCCTCCCGCCCGGCTGCCATCCATCGGCGGTGCGATGGGGGCTGTGGCGTGCACGCGCCGTTCCCACCAGCCAGACAACACAACAGCAGTCTTCAATGCTGGGGAGGAACGACGTGGCCAGAAACATCCTGATCCTGGGGGCCTCCTACGGCTCGCTCCTGGGGACCAAGCTCCTGATGGCCGGTCACAACGTGACCCTGGTCTGCCGCAGGAAGACTGCCGACCTGATCAACCGCGAGGGGACCGAGGTCCGCATCAAGCTCCGCGACGAGAAGGAGCACCGCGCGATCCACTCGCGCGACCTGCCCGGCAAGGTCGACGCCATGCCGCCGGAAGACGTCGACGTGTCGCGCTATGACCTTGTCGGCCTCGCCATGCAGGAGCCGCAGTACAACAACCACACGATCCGCGTCCTCATGATCAAGATCGCGGCGGCCAGGCTGCCGTGCCTGTCGATCATGAACATGCCGCCGCTCCCCTACCTCAAGCGGATCCCGGCGCTCGCCGCCATGGACCTCGAGGACGCCTACACCAATGCCGGCGTCTGGGACCGGTTCGAGCCGGGGCTGGTGTCGCTCTGCTCCCCCGATCCGCAGGCCTTCCGGCCGCCGGAGGAGGAGGCGAACGTCCTCCATGTCGGCCTGCCGACCAACTTCAAGGCCGCGACCTTCGCGGACGAGGCGCACAACCGGCTGCTCCGGGAGCTGGAGGCCGACATCGACGCCGTGCGCCTCGACGGGCACGACGTGCCGGTGAAGCTCAAGGTGTTCGACTCGCTGTTCGTGCCGCTGGCCAAGTGGTCGATGCTGCTGACCGGCAATTACCGCTGCATCACGCCCGGCCAGCCGCAATCGATCCACGACGCCGTCCACGGCGACCTGGCCCGCTCGCGGGCGATCTACGATCACGTCGACGGGATCGCCCGGAAGCTCGGCGCCGACCCGGCCGATCAAGTGCCGTTCGAGAAATACGCCAAGGCCGCCGAGAGCCTTCTGAAGCCGTCCTCGGCGGCGCGCGCGGTGGCGAACGGCGCGCCCTACATCGAGCGCGTCGACCTGCTGGTGAAGCTGATCTCGCATCAGCTCGGCGATCCGAACGCCGAGATCGACCGCACCGTCGAGACCGTCGACCGCAAGCTCGACGAGCGCATCATCGAGGGCTGACGGCACCTCGCCGTCGCTCGGGCGCGACGCCGCGCGGCGTCGCGCCGCCCACTCTGTCGTCACGCGCGCAGCCGAGTGATCCCGGCTCGCGCGACGGCACCCGTCGCGGCGGCGCCCCGCTTTGCTGCGCGGCGCGCGCAGGGACGGTCGGCAGGTCTTCAGATCACTCGGCCAAGTCGAGGAAGTGCCGCCCCTGGCGGTCGTCGATCTCGATGATCCAGAGATCGGAATCGAACCGGATCTCCTTGGTCAGCCGCTCCTCGACGTCGAGGGGGCTCCCGCCGGTGACGATGGCGGTGAAGCGGCGGTCGCCGCTCTCCTCGGCCTCGAACAGGGCCTGCGGCGCCGGCCCGTAGAGGTCGGCTCTGCCGTCAAGGCGATCGACCTTCACGAAGATTGCGCCCGCCTCCGCGGACCCGCGCCGGCGCAGGACGGCCGGGACGCCCTCGACATCCAGCCGCCGCAGATGGGCCGAGACCCAGAAATCGGAGCGCAGGCGCATGCGTCTGTGGCCCTCGGCTCGCGGCAGCATGGGCAGTCCGACGCGGCGGTCGGACCGTGAACCCCGCGGGTTCGGAGCGGCGCGGCCTCCGCCATGCGCGAAAGCGCCCGCGCGAGCAACCTCGGGCGCGCGACATCGCCCCGTTCTGAAGCAACGGTTCAGTACGCGAAATATTCCACTGGAAAATCCAGTATTTTTTGGGATTAAAAAATAGTTTATCGATGTGTTGTGTCGCACATCTATAGTATTGTTTGCTGATTAACTGAGCAAAGGGCGCCCGAATTCGCATGTCACGATGATTTAAGGAGCACTCCGATGTGGAGAATGACCTCGCTTGCGACGTTGATCGTCGCCGGCCTGTGCGGTGTTGCGCCCTCGGCCCACGCCCGTTCGGAGACGCTCATGGATTGGCTGGGCAACCGCGACTCCGCGCCCTGCCCGCGCTACCAGCGGACGCCCAGCGATCGCTGCAACATCGTCGTGCATCGGCCCGGCGGTAATCCCACGCAGGACATGACCGGATCGATCGGCCACGCGAAGTCCTGGCAGGGCAATGGCGGTCCGCGCTGCAAGACGATCTGCCGGTTCACCGGCACGCAATACTGAGGGCTGCGCCGCCGAGCGCCCCCGATGAGCCGCACCCGCGCCACGCCGGCGCGGGTGTCGCGCCGGACGCGGAAAGCGCGTGCCATCCGCCCGAGCGCGCTAGCCGTGGCCCGCCCGGGCGATCAGCGCGCGCAGGGTCCGGCCCGTCGCCTCGCCGGTGACCGGCAGCTTGGCGCTGCGCTCGAACTTCTCGATCGCCGCGCGGGTGCCCGGACCCATCGCGCCGTCGGGCTTCACCGCGTAGCCGAGCTTCGACAGCGCCTTCTGCACCTGCAGCACCGGATCGCCGTCGGTTTCGGGCTTGGCCGCCTTCGCGGGCTCCTTCGGAGCTGGCTTGGCAGCCGCGCGGGCGGGGGACGCCTTCGGGGTGACCGAGGCGGTGGTCTCCTCGGACCGGATCAGCTCGCCGATCGCATCCCGGGCCGCCGGCTTGGCGGGCGTCGGCGCGGCGGCGCGGTCGGCCTCGATGACGCGAACAGGATCCCGGGCTGCCTCTTTCACGGGCTCCTTAGCGGGCGCCGCCGCCGCGCGGGGGGCGGGGGCCTTCTGGGCGAGCTTGGGCAGGATCGGCGCCGGGTGGCGCCCGGCCTGATAGCTGAGGGCGTTGACGCAGACGAAGCCCGCGGCGCCCAGGGCGACGAGGCTGCCCAGGACGGTGCCCGGGCTGGTCCGGCAGGTGGCGCCCGACGCCTTCAGCGCACCGACGAGGACGCCGCGCCAGTCGCCCGGGGCGGCGGCGCGACGCGGCGCGGGTCGGCGCGCTCGGCCGACTTCGCCCGGTACGGTGATCTCGCGGTAGCCTGACATCATGTCTCCTTCCGGGGGATCTGGGGCTCAGCCGGTGCGGCGCAGGACCCGGTCGGCCGGGGTCGCGGCACTCGGCTCAGCGTCGAACAGGCCGAGCGGCAGGCGCACTACCCGGCGGGGCACCGGGGCGCCCCGCACGGCCGTGCGGATCGGGGCGGGGCCTTGGGCCGCCGCCGGGATCCGCCCAGCGACGGGCAGGGTCACGGTCACGACGGTCCCGGCCTGCGGCGCGCTCTCGATCAGCAGGGCGCCGCCGTGCAGGCCGACCAAGCCCTGAACCACCGAGAGCCCGAGGCCGGTCCCCTCGTGGGGGCGCTTGTAGCCGCCGCCGCCGGCCTGGAAGAACGGCGTGCCAAGCTTGGGCAGATCCTCCGCGCCGATGCCGACGCCGGTATCGGCGACGACGATGTCCAGGCTGTCCGCGCCGCGGCGCAGGGAGAGGTCGACCCGTCCCCCCCGCGGGGTGAACTTCACGGCATTCGAGATGAGGTTGATCAGCACCTGCCGGCAGGCGGCGGGATCGGCGGTCAGCTCGACCGGCCCCGACGGGGCGGCGGTGAGGACGATGCCGGCCTCCTCGGCCTTCAGGTGCATCAGGTCGCAGCAGGCCTGAAGCAGGCCGGCGATGTCGAAGGTTTCGGGGGCGCAGTCGAAGTTGCCGCTCTGGATCCGGCTCATGTCGAGCAGCGTGTTGACGACACCGAGCAGGTGATGGCCGGAGGCGCCGATGATGCCGGCATATTCCCGCGCCTGGTCCCGGCCGAGGCTGGCCACACCTTCACCCGCCAGGACCTCCGAGAACCCGATGATCGCGTTGAGCGGCGTGCGCAGCTCGTGGGTGACGTTGGCCAGGAACCGGCCCTTGATCGCGTCGGCCCGCTCGGCCTCGGCGCGGGCGCGCTCCAGCTCCTCGGCATGCCGGTGATGCTCGGTCATGTCGCGGGTGACCGCCACCACCGCCATGGCGGCCTCGTGCGGCCCATGCTCGATCCGGTGGGCGCGCATCTCGGCATGGATCAGGCTCGCCCCGTCGGCCCGGCCGGCCTCGTGCTCGACATGCAGACGAAGCGGCAGGGTCGCAGGCCGCCCGGTCTCAGCGACGTCGCTCACGGCCTTGAGGAAGGCCGGCCGGTCGGCCACGTGGACGCGCTCCAGGAGGCCGTGGCCGCGCAGCCGCGTCGGCTCGCTGCCGAGCAGCCGCACCGCGGAGACGGAGGCCTCCAGCACGCGGCCGTTGCGGTCGTGCCAGGTGACGAGGTCGTCGATCGCCGAGAGCAGCAGCCGGTCGCGGGCTTCGTTGTCGCGCAGCCGTTCCCGCCAGATGCCCTCGTTGCGCATGTGTTCCAGTGCCTGGGCTGCGACATGGCCGATCGCCGTGATCGCGAAGGCCGGAAGGGCGAGCCCTGCCGAGATGTCCATGACCGGCAGGGCGCCGGCCCAGGCGCCGAGGGCGACCACGGCCAGCACGCCCAGGACCGCCATGACGGAGGCCGCGATGGTCGCCCGGAGCGATCCGGAGACCAGCGCCTCGAGGGGAATCGCCACCAGCCAGACGGCGGCGGGCGAGGTGGCGCCGCCGGTGACGCTCGCCAGGGCGATGACGAGGCCGGTGAGGCCCGCCGACGAAACCGCATGGGCGACCCAGAGGGAGCCGGTGCGGGCCAGAAGCACCGCGGCGAGGACCGGCAGCAGCAGGCTGGCGATCGCCAGGACCTCGAAGCCCGACGGGACCCCGCGCCAGAGCAGGTAGGGCGGGAGCCCGACCATCATCACGGCGCCGGTCGCCAGCCGCGACACCAGGAAACGCTGGTGGCGCGACCGGGCGGCGGCATTGTCGGCCACGGATTCGTGGACGAGACCCGCAAGCCGATCGTCGATCAGGGACGTCAGGACATTCTTGATGGGCAAGGCTGGCACACGCCGCGACGGATGCGTTCCCGCATCGATCGCGCCTCCGGTTCGACTTCGAACGACTTCCGGACGGTCGCAGAGCCGGCTTAAACGAGTGTTGCGTGACTTCTTCGAATGATCGAGATGCTTTCCGCGAGGTAACCAGCCGATTGCGAACAAGTTTCATTCACCATCGTGCGGGAAAGCCCGGGCCGGTTGAGGCCCGGTTCACCAAATCGGTCGAATGCTTTTGCTCGACATCGAGCGGAGGAACCGTCTGATGACCGTCCTGCTGCGCGCCGCGCTGGTGATCGGCGTGCTCTCCTACTTCGCGTTGATCCGTACCGGTGCGGATCCCGCCGCCGAGGCCCGCAGGCTCGCGGGCGCGGTGCCGAGCCCCCAGGCAGCCCTCGACGCGGTTCCGGCCGAGACCCGCGAGCGGGCCGTGCGCGCCGTCCTGGCCCGCGGCCTGATGGCGGAACTCAGTCGCCGCGCCGCGGAGGGGCCGGCCTCGAACGATACCCTGCAGGAGACCGATCGGCAGCCCGCCTGGCGGGGCGCCGATCCGCAGTTCGAACCGCGCATCGATCCCCGCTGACCGCCGGCGGGTCAGCCCGGCTCCCCGCCGCCCGCCGCGCGGGCTCGCACCGGTTGTGGCGCCCGCTGTCCGGCGACGCGCTCGGCGCCCTGGCGCAGCTTCGCCTCCGGACCGTGCAGCGGCTGGTGGCCGTCGCTGCGCCCGCGCTCGGCGAGCGGCCGGTCGAGGATCGCGGCGATCAGATCCCGAGAGGCCGGCCGGCTCACGGTGCGGAACAGCCGCACGAGGTCGGCCACGCGTTCGGCCGAGCGCGCCACGCCCTGGTTGAGGGTCAGAAAGATGTAGACCGCCTCCTCCTCGTGCAGGCCGGCGGCCCGCAGCCCGAGGGTCAACAGGTCGTAGCGGGCGCTCGGGTCGGCGACCACGGTGAGGAAGTCCCGGGGCAGGCCGAGGCCGTCGGCCAGCGTTGCCATGAAGGCCGGCACGTCGCGGGCGGCGGACAGGCCGGTCAGGGTCTCGCCGAGACCGCGGGGCGCCGGCGGGCAGGGGCGCAGGGCGGCGGTCGCCTCCACGGTCCGGCCGATCACGGTCCGGCGCATCGGGTCGGCGTGCAGGTAGAGCGGCACGAGGTCGGCGGCCGACACATCGGGCCTGACCAGGAGGAGCCGGGCGAGATCGGGGGCACGGCGGCCCCGGTCGACGAGCCGGGCCAGCGCCGAACCCCGCAGGGTGTGGCCGAGATTGGCGGCGAGGGCGCGGTCGATCTCGGGGCGGCCCTCGCGGGACAGTTCGTCCACAGCCTCGCGGCTCAGCCCGGCGCGGGCGGCGATGCGGGCGGCGATATCGGACCCTTCGGCGAGGGCCGCCTCAATCAGGCGGTGGTTCAGGGTCGGGGCGAGTTCCACCACCGCGTCGCGGGCGCCGCCGCCGCGCAGGGCGAGCGCCTCCAGCACCGCCGACGGCGTCTCGGGGCAGGGGGCCAGCTTGCAGGCGACCACCCGGGCCGTCTCCTCATCCACCGTGGGGATCAAGCCGCAGGCGAGCGATTCGAAGATCTCGATCTCGGTCCGGTCGCGGGCCGCCGCTCGGACGAACAGGTCCGTTTGCACCCGGAGGATCACCGGCTTGAGATCGAGATTCTCGATGCGTGACAGTTCGAGGAGCCCGGACAGGTCCGGCGGAGCATCGACGGATGGGGGCATGGGGGATCGGTTACGCAGGACTGCAGTAAGGCCACGCTAACCGCATCGACGTGAATCGACCTTTAAACCGCCTCCGCGGGCACCGTGCCGTCCTGCATCATGAGGCGCTGCACCCGCCTCCGATCCGGCTTCAGCGCGTCAGCCATAGCACAAGGCCGAGGCCCACCGCGGCCGCGACGATGATGCCGACATAGAGCGGCAGGACCCAAGGCTGCCGTTGATGGACGTAGCCTTTCGCCGCCCGCTCTGAGGGTGCCCGCTCGTTCTGCCGGGCAAGCCTGACCTCCTGCGGTGTCGGCGGCGTTCCCCCGGCCTCCTCGCAGGTCCCGAGGGGAGCCGCCCCGACATCCATGTGCGGGGCCTTGTCGGCGGTGCGGCCGCTGTCAATGTCGGCCTTGAGCTGCGCGGCGGTGGGCGAATCGGAATCCGGCGGCGGATCGCAGGGCAGGCTCGCGGGCGGCGGCGTGGTTTCGGATCGCAACGTCATCGACAGGGCTCCAGAATCCCGGATCAACGCCCGATGCGCGCTGTCGGCTGCAGCCAGGATGTCGCGGGGCTCAACCCTCCGCCGCGCCCCGCTTCAGCAGGGGCCGCGCCAGCATCTCTCCATCCGCGGTGAAGCCGGCTGCCGTACAGAACGCGCGCAGCGCCGCTTGGTCCGGCGCTGCGGCCAGGATCAACCGGTCGCAGTCCGCCTGCCGCGCCGCCCGGCCGGCCGCCTTCAGCAGCACCCGGCCGATGCCCCGGCGGCGGGATTCGGCGGCGACCACGAGGGTCGTGATCAGGCCGAACGGCCGCGGCGCGTCGAGGGTCAGGACGGGGGATACGGTGATGAGGCCGCTCGGCGGTCCCCATTCCACGGCGACGAGGGCGATCCCGCCGTCGCGTTGCAGGGCGTCGAGCCGGGCCGCGAGGTCCGCAGGGCCGACCGCGATCGCCGCCTCGCCGAGCAGGGTCGCAAGACCCGCGGCGTCGGGACCCGCGGCGGCGCGGATCTCCAGCCCGTAACGATTGCCCAAATCCCGCTCCCGATCGGTGTCACCGGGCGTTCAACGCGGGTCGCCGCGATCGGTCGCCCGCCGGACTCGCACAGCGTCCCCGCCGCGCTGCGGGGCGGAACGCGCGCGGGACTCGCGGCTTTGCTTCCCCATCGAGCGATCGGGGAGGGCGCAGCATGCCGGACGGGATGACGGATCGATCCCCGGACCCGGAGGCCGGGACGGCCTCCCCGGAGGCGCAGCGGCCGGGCCTGCGGCCCGAGGCCAAGAACGAGGCCGATCAGGCCGAGCGGGAGAAGACGGAGACCGAGATCGCAGCGGGCGACGTGGCCGACGACCTCGCCGATTTCGCCTGATCCAGCCGGCACGCTCTCTGCGCGCCGGCCGGGATCCGTGAGTCGCGGCCGGAGGCCGGGCTCAGGCCGGTGTCAGGCCGTTTCCTTGGCCTTGCGGGGGCGGCTCGCGCGCTTCGGCTTCTCGGCCACCTCTTCGACGGGCTCGGGCGCCGGGGCCGGGGCGGCGGACTTGCGGCGCTGCTGGCCGAGGCCGAGGCTCCGGGCAAGTTCAGAGCGCTGGGCGGAGTAGCTCGCCGCCGTCGACGGATAGTCGCGCGGGAGCCCGAAGCGCTCGCGATACTGCTCGATCGTCAGCCCGTTGCGCGAAAGATGGCGCTTCAGCGTCTTGTACGGCTTGCCGTCGATGAACGAGATCAGCGCATCCGGGGTCACCGACTTGCGGATCTGGGCCGGCGTCGGCTTGTCGGCCGTCTCGGTAACAGTTGCCGCAGGCGCGGAGAGCTTCGTCAGCGCGGCGTGAACGCCGGCGAGCAGACCTGGCAATTCGCTGATGGGCACGGAGTTGTTCGAGACATACGCCGAGACGATGTCCGAGGCCTGCTCGATAAAGGTCTGCTGCTGCTCAGTGGCGTTGTCGTCCATCGATGATTCCCTCTATCCGACGGTGGTGAGACGGTTCTAACGTCTGTGCAGCAAAATCAAGTCGTCGTCGAGCATTTCCCTACACAATGCGCCGGTCATGAACACGCATATTATTCAAGCCGTCGGTCGAGCTGAAATCGTCCATCGAGGCAACCGACACGCCGGCGGCGATGTTGGATGAGACCGCGGCGTCCGGGGCCGCGCCGGTTATGCCTTCGATCGCGATCTAGCCCTCGGCTTCCTCTGAGAAGATCCGTCTCCGGTCTGATGACTGGCCCAAAACTTCAGGCTGCGGCACGCCGTGAAGTCCCGCCAGCCCATCGGGGCAGGACGAACGTTTCGGCCCGACTGTCGCTTGGTCTGCCGCGGTCGGGTCGTGGGCTTGGACGTGCGCCTGGGCCATAAGGATCCGGACGGGGCGCAATCCGGGAACGATCGACGTGGACCAGCAATCGGAACCGGGCACTGTCTTCGGCGCCCACATCCCGTTCGTGGATCATTGTGGGATCGAGGCGCTCGACGTACGCGCCGGTCGGACGCGTCTGCGCCTCGCCCTTCGGCCGGAGCACGCCAACAACCTCGGCATCGCGCATGGCGGTGCGCTGTGCACGCTGCTCGACGTCGCCCTCGGGACGGCGGCCCGTCTGCGGGCGGGTCGCCCGGTGGTGACCCTCGACATGCAGACCCGGTTCCTCGCCCCCGGCCGCGGAATCCTGATCGCGGAAGGGTGCGTCACCCGGGCCGGGCGCTCGGTGATCTTTTGCGAGGCCGAGATCCGCGACGTCGCCGGAGAACTCGTGGCGACCGCAACGGGCCTGCTCAAGCCCGTCGGGGAGCGCCCGGCGGCGGCCTGACGCGATCTGGCGACACGGGCCAGCGGTTCGGCGACGCAAGCCTGCGCTCGAGGGCGAGAGCCGGCGCATGACGCGCCGGCTTGCCGATGCAGGTCAGCTCGGACCGCGGCACGGTCACGCCGAGGCTCAGACCGAATTGACGTCTGCCCGGCGGGGTGGGAAAGCCACTGTCATGACGATGCCGGACGACGCGCGCGCAGCCCTGGCTGCGCCTCCCTCAGAGGCCGACGTGACGGCCATGAAGTCCGAGGCCGCGGCGTGGTTCGAGACGCTGCGCGATCGCATCCTGGCGGCCTTCGAGGCCCTCGAGGCGGAGGCTGCGGCTCCCTTTCATCCCGACGCACCCGAGGGACCCGGACGCTTCGAGAAGACTCCGTGGACCCGGACCGACCACACCGGCCGGCCCGGCGGCGGTGGCGTCATGGCGATGCTGAAGGGCCGGGTCTTTGAGAAGGCCGGGGTCCACATCTCGACGGTGCACGGCGAGTTCGCGCCGGAATTCCGCGCGCAGATGCCCGGGGCGGCCGAGGACCCACGCTTCTTCGCCACCGGAATCTCGCTGATCGCCCATCCGTGGAACCCGCACGTGCCCACGGTCCATATGAACACCCGGTTCGTCGCGACGACGCGGGCGTGGTTCGGGGGCGGCGCCGACCTGACCCCGGTCCTGGAGCGGCGCCGCAACCAGGAGGATCCCGACAGCCGGCATTTCCACGCCTGTCTGGAGCGGGCCTGCTCGGCGCACGGCATCGACCACGCCCGCTACAAGGCGTGGTGCGACGAGTATTTCCACCTCAAGCACCGGAACGAGCCGCGCGGGATCGGCGGGATCTTCTACGACTATCTGTGGAGCGGTGATCCGCAGGCCGACCTCGCCTATACCCGCGATGTCGGGCAGGCCTTCCTGGAGGCCTATCCGAAGATCGTGCGCGACAATGTCGCCACGCCCTGGACAGAGGCGGACCGCCACGAGCAGCAGGTGCGGCGCGGGCGCTACGTCGAGTTCAACCTGCTCTATGACCGGGGCACGATCTTCGGCCTGAAGACCGGTGGCAACGTCGCCTCGATCCTGTCCTCTCTGCCGCCGACCGTGCGCTGGCCGTGAGCGGTGGGCTGCCGGCCGCCTACGCGCCGCAGCAGGACGCGGCGCTGAAGGCGATCGCCGCGTGGCGGCGCGACGGCGGATCGCAGGTGTTCCGGCTTTTTGGCTATGCCGGCACCGGCAAGACCACCCTCGCCCGGCGTATCGCCGAGGACGTCGACGGCACGGTGGTGTACGGGGCCTTCACCGGCAAGGCGGCCTCGGTGATGCGTCAGAAGGGCTGCTACGACGCCGCCACGATCCATTCGCTGATCTACCGCACCAAGGAGGCGGAGGAGGGGGGGCCGACCTTCACGCTGAACCGGTCGGGACCGGCCGCCAAGGCGGACCTGATCATCATCGACGAGTGCTCGATGGTGGATTCCGACCTCGGCAACGATCTCCTGTCCTTCGAGCGGCCGGTCCTCGTCCTGGGCGATCCGGCGCAACTGCCGCCGGTGCGCGGCGGCGGCTTCTTCACCGAGGCCGAGCCCGATGTGATGCTCACCGAGGTGCATCGGCAGGCCAAGGACGACCCGATCGTCCGCATGGCGATGACCATCCGGGAGGGCGGCCGGCTGGAACAGGGGATCTACGGGCAGAGCCGGGTGGTGTCGCGCCGCGCCCTGGACCCTGCCGAGGTGCTCGAATGCGATCAGGTTCTGGTCGGCCTCAACAAGACGCGCCGCCTCTACAACGCGCGTCTGCGCGAACTGGCCGGCCATACGGACCCGATGCCCGCGATCGGCGAGAAGCTCGTCTGCCTGCGCAACGACCGGGTGAAGGGGCTGCTCAACGGCTCGACCTGGACCGTGCAGGCCCTGCGCCCACCGCCGCGGCCGGACCTGGTGCGGCTCGACGTGGTGCCCGAGGACGACCCGGCGCTGCGCCGCCGCCCCACCGACATCAAGGTGCTCCGCGCGATGATCAGCGGGACGGACGAGGAGATTCCGCTGTTCCTGCGCCGCGAGACCGACGAGTTCACCTATGGCTACGCGCTCACGGTGCACAAGGCGCAGGGCTCGCAATGGGATCGGGTGACGCTGTTCGACGAATCCTACGCGTTCCGCGAGCATCGGGCGCGCTGGCTCTACACCGGCCTGACCCGGGCCGCGCAGGCGATCACCGTGGTGGTCTGATCTGCGGCTGCGCGCTTCGCAACCGCTTGTGAAGCCGGATCGTGCGTGCTAGGCACCCCCCGTCTCAGCGAGGCACCTTGCGGAGAGGTGGCAGAGCGGTTGAATGCACCGCACTCGAAATGCGGCATGCCTGCAAGGGCATCGGGGGTTCGAATCCCCCCCTCTCCGCCAGTTCACTGTGCTTAGTCATTGCAAAGTTTCATATTTTTTGGTTCGGCCTGCGGGTCTAACCCACTTTGCGCCCCACATTTTCAAACGGCTTCTAACGGTTGTCCTCGGACTACGATGGGCATTGGGGCCTCGCGCGCGCGGGCCGAGCAGGTTGGGGCCGGTCGTGTTTGCGGGCATGGTGTAGCTCGCTAAGAGCCACGACGATTACCGGCTTGGGCCGGGAGGATCAGGCTGCCAGGGTTGGCAGGCTGACGAGGGGATCATCGCTGATGGGGGCGATGCTTTCCAGTGTGATGTAGCGCGAGCGCTGGATGGCCCATTCGTCGTTCTGTTCCAGCAGGATCGCGCCCACAAGGCGGGTGATGGCCGCCTCGTTGGGGAAGATGCCGACCACCTCGGTTCGGCGTTTGATCTCACCGTTCAGGCGTTCCAGCGGGTTCGTGGAGTGCAGCTTGACCCGCTGCTGGACGGGGAAGCCCATGTAGGCCAGCACGTCCGACTCGGCCGTGTCCATCAGCGCGGCGAGCTTGGGGACCTTCGGCCGGAGTTGATCGGTCACGCGCCGCCACGGGAGCCGGGCCGCCTCGGCGTCGTCCTGGGCAAATGCCGTGGCGATGAAGGCCGAGACGACACGCCGCCCGCTGCGTCCGGCATTGGCGAGCACGTTGCGCATGAAGTGGACGCGGCAACGCTGCCAGGTCGCGTTCATCACCTTGACCACCGACGCCTTGATGCCCTGGTGCGCGTCCGAGATGACCAGCTTCACGCCGCGCAGCCCCCGGCGGGCGAGCTTGCGGAGAAAGTCCGTCCAGAACGTCTCGGCCTCAGACGGGCCGACCTCCATGCCGAGCCCCTCGCGACGGCCGTCACCGTTGACGCCCACCGCCACGATTACGGCGACAGAGACCGGGCTCCCATCGCACGCGTGCGATGGGGACCCTGGATGCGGCCGTCCTGACGCACCTTCACGTAGGTCGCGTCGATCCAGAGCGGGCTCCCATCGCAGCCTGCTGCGATGGGGTTCCCGGTAGGGCCACTCGCCCTCGATGGGCCGGTCGAGGAACGCGCCCACGCGCTCGTCGATCTCTTGGCAGAGCCGGCTGACCTGGCTCTTCGACACGCCCGTGCCGCCCATAGCCTGGACGAGATCATCGACCGAACGGGTCGAGATGCCCTGGATGTAGTCCTCCTGGATCACGGCGCTGAGCGCCTTCTCGGCCATTCGGCGCGGCTCCAAGAAGGCCGGGAAGTACGACCCCTTGCGCAGCTTCGGGATGCGCAGCTCGACCGTGCCGGCCCGCGTCTGCCAATCCCGGTCGCGATAGCCGTTGCGCTGGACCAGCCGCTCGGCGCTCTTCTCACCGTGGGCGGCGCCGGTCAGGCCACCCATATCCAACTCCATCAGCCGCTCGGCCGCAAAGCCGATCATCTCTCGCAGCAGATCGGCGTCGGCGCTCTTCTCCATCAGCCCGCGCAAGGCCATCATCTCGTCGGTCATCGGGGGTCTCTCGGGTTCGAGGTCGGTGCTCGCAACCCGACCCTACCCGGCAACCGCCGATGACCACCCCACGCGAGAGCCCGCCTGCTACAGCGCTGTGAACGGCGCGCAGGCGGGCTCTCCCGCTACCAGCGAGCTACACCACAACCCGGGACACGACCCGTGTTCAGTCCCGAGGTGAGATGGGTTGGGTCGTATCTGAACCGGCCTGGGTCGTCTGCCCAGGCTCGGCAGGTCGCTTCGTATGGCGTGAGGCCGCGTAGGGTCTTGAGCCGCCGGRCGAAGTTGTAGGCATCCAGGAAAGCGGCGAGGTGTTCCCGCAGTTGGTCGTGGCTGTCGTAGTGGTAGCGCTTGACGGTCGCGTCCTTGAGGGTCCGGTTCATGCGCTCGACCTGGCCATTGGTCCACGGG
>NZ_JBFULS010000044.1:0-48061 GCF_054049775.1 Methylobacterium sp. P5_C11
GCCCATCGCAAACAACACCGGTCCAGACCGGCATTCCCTCGACACGAACACCGATCCGGCCCCGGACACACCGCCCGCGCTCACACGAGCCGGCGCACTCCGGACCAGCCGCACACACTTGGCGCGGGGTGGAGCAGCCCGGTAGCTCGTCAGGCTCATAACCTGAAGGTCACAGGTTCAAATCCTGTCCCCGCAACCAAATCCCAATACCAAACAACCCGCCACGCTCACATGCGCGGCGGGTTTTTCGTTTTCAAGGACGATCGATCCCCGTCGATCAGAAGCCGGTCCGCTCAGGCGGACCGGCTTCTTCGTGCGTTCAGTCCTTCGTGGTCGGGATTTCCGAGCCCGCGGGCCGCTCGAAGGGCGGACCCGTCGGAACCGACCCGTCGCGCTGCGTCGCCAGTGCCGGCCCATGCCCGAGACCTTCGGACCGACGGATCCAGTCCCCGATCACGGGCATATCCGGGTGCCCGGATCGCCCGGGCCGGTCCGAGGGCGCCCGCCCCCGGCCCGGGTATTCCCCGCGACGAGACCGTCACTTCCTCAGCGGGACGCCCTTCGTGGTGAAACGCAGGCCGCCACCCCCGTGGCGCACGGGTCGTGGCCGGTCCCCCGCCTTGCCCGCGCCTGCGCCTGTTCCCGGCGGTTGGGAGAACGGCACTAGCTGGTCCGGGCGCGGCCCGATGAGGTCGGCTCGGCCCATCTCCCGCAGCGCCTCGCGCAGCAGCGGCCAGTTCTCGGGATCGTGGTAGCGCAGGAACGCCTTGTGCAGCCGCCGCTGGCGCAGCCCCTTGATCGCCTCGACCGGCTCGCTGCCGCCGCGGCGCACGCCCCGCAGGGGGTTGACCTCGGTGTGGTACATCGCCGTGGCGGTCGCCATCGGCGAGGGCAGGAACGTCTGGACCTGGTCGGCGCGGTAGTTGTTCTTCTTCAGCCAGAGCGCGAGGTGCATCATGTCCGCGTCGGTCGTGCCCGGATGCGCCGCGATGAAGTACGGGATCAGGTAGTACTTCTTGCCGGCCTCCTTGGCAGCGGCGTCGAACATCTCCTTGAAGCGGTCGTAGGTGCCGATCCCCGGCTTCATCATCTTGTCGAGGGGGCCGCGCTCGRTGTGCTCGGGCGCGATCTTCAGGCGGCCGCCGACGTGATGGGTGACGAGCTCCTTGACGTATTCCGGGCTTCGGACCGCGAGGTCGTAGCGGACGCCGGAGGCGACCATCACCTTCTTGACGCCCTTCACCTCGCGGACCTTGCGGTAGAGCCGGATCAGGTCGTCGTGCGACGTGTTCAGGTTCGGGCAGATGTCCGGGAAGACGCAGGAGGGCAGCCGGCATGCCGCCTCGATCTTCGGGTCCTTGCAGGCCATCCGGTACATGTTCGCCGTCGGGCCGCCGACATCCGAGATCACGCCCGTGAAGCCCGGGGTCTTGTCGCGGATCCGCTCGATCTCGCGCAGGATCGAGCCCTCCGAGCGGTTCTGGATGACGCGGCCCTCGTGCTCCGTGATGGAGCAGAAGGTACAGCCGCCGAAGCAGCCGCGCATGATCGTCACCGAGAACTTGATCATGTCCCAGGCGGGGATCTTCGCGTCGCCGTAGGACGGGTGAGGGGCGCGGGCGTAGGGCAGGTCGTAGACCGCGTCCATCTCGTCGCTGGTCAGCGGGATCGGCGGCGGGTTGAGCCACAGGTCGCGGTCGCCGTGGCGCTGGACGAGCGGACGCGCGTTGCCGGGATTGGCCTCCCGATGCAGGACGCGCGAGGCGCGGGCATAGGCCTCCTTGTCGTCCTTGACCTGCTCGTAGGCGGGGAGCCGGATGACGGTGTCGCCGGGCCGGCGGGTGGCGGCCTCGTCCGCCGAGTCGAGGTCGTCGGCGGGCAGCTCGGTGTAATGGCCGGGCACGCGGCGGAACAGGGCGACGCCCCGGATCGCGTCGAGCTCGTGCGGTGCCGCGCCGGCCGCGAGGCGGTTCGCCACCTCGATCACGGCGCGCTCGGCGTTGCCGTAGAGGAGCAGATCGGCCTTGGCGTCCGCCAGGATCGAGCGGCGCACCTTGTCGGACCAGTAATCGTAGTGCGCGATGCGGCGCAGCGACGCCTCGATGCCGCCGAGCACGATCGGCACGTCCTTGTAGGCCTCGCGGCAGCGCTGCGTGTACACGATGGTGCAGCGGTCCGGGCGCCGGCCGCCTTCGCCGCCCGCCGTGTAGGCGTCGTCGTGGCGCAGCCGCCGGTCCGCGGTGTAGCGGTTCACCATCGAATCGAGGTTGCCGCCGGTGACGCCGAAGAACAGCCGCGGCTTGCCGAGCGCCTTGAACGGCTCCGCCGACTGCCAGTCGGGCTGGGCGATGATGCCGACCCGGAAGCCCTGCGATTCCAGCAGCCTCCCGATGATGGCCATGCCGAAGCTCGGATGATCCACGTAGGCGTCACCCGTCACGAGAACGATGTCGCACGCGTCCCACCCGAGCGCCGTCATCTCGGCGCGGCTCATGGGCAGGAACGGCGCCGCCGCTGCGGCCGGCGGCTTGCGGACGGGAGACGCGCAGGCGAGTGGGGCGGAGGCTTGGAGGTCCATGGGGTCCATGCATAGGCCGCCAGGACCGCGAGCTCAACGAAGGGCTCGGCGCGGTTACGAATCCGCGGCCCGGCACGGGATCTTTCCGACGCGACAGGCGGTCGCGGGCGACCGCCGCGCCTCGGCGGGTCGTGCCGGGATGGCAGGCCGCGGGGCCTCGGCCGCCCCGGACGCCGCCTCTCACCGGGCGGATACGGCCCGCCGGCGATGGGCGTCCCCGCCGCCTCGGGGCGTCGCGCAGCGGAATCCGTAACAGTCCCCGGGCGTGGTCCCGTCCCGCCTCATCGCGCCCCGCCCGTCCGCCGCGTTCGGCGCTCGGCCTTGCGGGTCGCGGTCTCGCGCAGGTGCTGCTCGATGGCGTCGTTGGCGCGGCCGCGCATGTGGCGGATGGCGTCCACGTCGTCGAAGGTCTCGGGGAAGCGCCGCGACAGCCACAGATAGGCGCTGGCGAGCTTCACGGTCCGCTCCTGGTAGTCCAGCGCGCCCGCGAGATTGCCCCGGAGCGCCGGCACCGTGAGTCCGGCGGCCCGGGCCTGGCACCAGCGCTCCAGCAGGCCCATGGCGATCTCGTCGCGCCGGTCGATCGGGCAGACCGAGAAGGCGAACTTCTCCTCGATCGGYAGCCGCGCCCGGTCGACGATCCGGGCGACCTCCAGCACCTCCTCCAGGGCCGAGGGCTGGAACGGCGAGCCGGCGTAGAAGGTCGCGCGGGCGAAGTGGGTGAGCACCTCGTACAGGCTGTGCGTGCGCATCTCCTCGGCCACCGAGCGGATCGCCCCGAGATCCGGGCGGACGAAGAAGCGCGTGTCGGCCGCGGGCGCCGTCGGCGCGCCCGAGAGGGCGGTGCGGATCGGCTCGGCGGCGAACGGGTCGGTCGCCGCCACGTAGCCGACATCCTGGTGGCCGTAGCGGCCGGCCCGGCCGGCGATCTGCCGGATCTCCGAGTGGGTCAGCGCCCGCTCGGCGGTCCCGTCCCACTTGCGCACCGCCGAGAACACGATCCGCTTGAGCGGCCCGAGATTGAGACCCATGCCGATCGCGTCAGTGGTCACCAGCACGTTGGCCTCGCCGGAGCGGAAGCGCGCGGCCTCGGCCCGACGGACCTCCGGCGACAGGGCGCCGTAGATCGTCGCCACCCGGTGGCCGCGGGCGACGAGGATCTCGCGATTCTCGTGCACGGCCCGACGGGAGAAGGCCACGACCGCGTCGCCCGCCTCGACCTTCTCCAGGGGCACCGGCTCCTCCAGGAGCAGGAGCGGCGACTTGCGGGTGAAGGGGATCACCTCCAGCGACTCGTTGGCGGCCTCGGCGGCGCGGCGGACATACGACAGGGCGTCGTCGGAGCCACAGACGATGACGGTCTTGGCGGCGACGCCGAACAGCGCGTTGGTCCAGGCCCAGCCGCGGTCGGGGTCCGACAGCATCTGGATCTCGTCGATCACCGCCACGTCGATGGGCCGCGTCAGGTCGGCGGTCTCGATCGTCCGGGCGGTGTGGGTCGGGTTGGCCTCGCCCAGCACCTCCTCGCCGGTGATCATGCCGGCGCGCAGGCCGCGCTCGCGCAGGGTCTCGAAATTCTCCAGCGCCAGGAGGCGCAGCGGCGCGAGGTAGGCGCCGGTCTCGGCCGCCATCAGGTGCTGGAGCGCCGCGTAGGTCTTGCCGGAATTGGTCGGCCCCATGTGGAACAGGATCGTCCGGTTGAGGCGCCGGGCGGCGGTGAAGCGCTCGATATAGGCGCCGAAGCCGACCTGATCGCGCAGGCGCCGCAGGCGCGAGCCCTCGCGGGCCACCGCCTTGGCGTGCCGGCGCACGGGGGTGAGCGTGTCGTTGAGGCCGCGGGCGAGCTTCGGGCCGTAGGTGAACACCCGGGACCGGAGGGAGCGGTCCATGTGGGCGATGTAGGCGGCGGCATCCGCCCCGACCTCGCGCAGGTCGACGAGGAGCTGCGCCCGCAGCCGGTCGACCGGCTTGTGCAGGGCGCGGGTCGCCTGAAGGGCGGTGCGCGCCACGGCGTCGCGCAAGGGCTCCAGGCGGTGGGCCGGGTCGTTCCGGGCGCCCATGCGCGCCAGGATCTCGGCCGCCTCCGGCTCGGGGGCGATGTCGAGCCGCAGGTCCAGGCGGCCGTTGTCGAGGAGCGGGATCTCGGTCCGGATCAGCCAAGTGATGCGGTGGTCCTTGGTGACCACGGCCCGGAGATTGGGGATCGCTTTCCGGATCGCGGGGATTCCGGTCTCCGCGAAGGCTCGGGCCGCCTGCATCGCGCGGAGCGCCCCGGCGACGCGGTCGTCCTCCACCTCGGCGCCGTAATCGGGCAGGTCGAGCTGGGCGAGCAGCCGGTCGAGGTCGACCGCGTCCGGGGAGAGGCCGAGCCGCCCGAGGGATTCGATCAGGCTCTCGATGGTCGGGCGGAGACGCTTGCGCGCCATGCGGTCACCTTCGGCAGAAGCGTCTGACGCCAACCCGGACTGTATCGGGGGCGTTCCGGATCCGATCCATGCGCCGGACGGAGGAGGCGCGCCATCCCCGACTGCGCGCCACGATCGTCTTTGCGAGCGCAGCGAAGCAATCCAGGCCAACGCGACGCCTGTCAGTGTGGCGCGACACTGGGTTGCTTCGCTCCGCTCGCAAAGACGGGATCTCACGGCCGCCGGGCCGCGTCGGCGAGCCAGGCGCAGAAGGCCCGCACCGCCGGGTCCTCGGCTCGCGGCTCGGGGACGTAGGTGTAGTAGCTCCGCGCCGGCAGGGCGGGGGCCGCGAAGGGCAGGGTCAGGCGGCCGGCCGCCACGTCGTCGGCGATCAGCCGCTCCGGCCCCATGGCGACCCCGAGGCCGTCGAGGGCGGCCTGGAGGGTCAGGTAGAAGTGTTCCAGCGTCACCGAGGCCTGCGGTTGCAGGTCCGGCACGTCCGCCGCCTGCAGCCAGTCCGGCCAGACCCGCGGGAGCGTCGCGGCGTGCAGCAGCGTGTGCTGCCGGAGGTCCTCCGGTGTCTGGAGGGGCAGGCGCTGCAGGAGGGCCGGGCTGCAGACCGGGATGCGGCGCTCGGACAGGAACGGCTCCGCGCGATGGCCCGGGCGCGTCTCCGGACCGCCGCGGATCGCGACATCGAACGACTCCGCGAGGTGCGCCAGGGGCACGTTGGAGGTCGTGAGCCGGACCTCGATCGCGGGGTTGGCCACCTGGAAGCCGGACAGGCGGGGGATCAGCCAGCGCAACGTGAAGGTGGCGAGCGCATTCACGTGCAGCAGGCGCGGCCGGCCGCGCTCGGCCTGGCGGGCCGTGGCCAGGGCGATCCGGTCGAGGGCGGCGCCGATCTCGGTGGCGTAGGCCCTGCCGGCCTCGGTGAGGACCACGCGCCGGTTGTGGCGCTCGAACAGCGGCAGCCCGAGCCAGCCCTCCAGCATCTGCACGTGCCGGCTGACGGCCCCGTGGGTCACCCGCAGCTCGTCGGCGGCCCGGGTGAAGCTCCCGTGCCGCGCGGCCGCCTCGAAGGCCTTCAGGGCGTTCAGCGACGGCAGGCGGCGGTGCACGGGTCAGGTTTCCTCACGCGAGCGTCAGCTTAAGTCGTTTGTCAGCCCCGGGCCAGGGCGCCATCCTGGCTCGGAACCACGAAGGATGGCTGGATGTCCGTCGCGTCCGATCTGACCGCGTCTTCCGAAACCGCGTCCCTGCCGGAGGCCCGGCGGACCCTGGTGGCCACCGGATTCAATCACGCCCTGCACGACGGCTACACCGACCTGATCTACGTGCTGCTGCCGGTCTGGCAGGCGGAGTTCGGGCTCGACTACGTGGCCCTGGCCCTCCTGCGCTCCCTCTACAACGGCGCCCTGGCGGCGCTGCAGATGCCGGCGAGCCGCCTCGCCCAGTCCTGGGGCGCGCGCACCGTGCTGGTGCTCGGCACGCTCCTCAGCGCGGCCGGCTACGCGATCGCCGGTGCCTCGGGCGGCCTCATCGGGCTCGGCATCGGGCTCCTGCTCGGCGGCGCCGGCAGCAGCACCCAGCATCCCCTGGCCTCGGCGGTGATCGCCCGGGCCTACGGCCCCGGGGCGCGGGGACCCCTCGGCACCTACAATTTCACCGGCGACCTCGGGAAGGCGGCGGTCCCGCCCGTGGTCGGCCTGCTGCTGACGCTGACGGGCTGGCGGCACGCGCTCTGGGTGATCGCCGGCGCGGGGATCGTGGTCGCGCTGGCCGTCGGGTGGCTGCTGCCGCGTGAGCCGGCCTCACGCGGCGAGTGCACGCCCTCCGGACGGACGGCCAGCCGACCCGCGGCCGGCTCGCGGCGCGGCTTCCGGCTGCTCGTCGCCATCGGCATGCTCGACAACGCCGCGCGGCCGGCCTTCCTGCTGTACCTGCCGTTCCTTCTGCAGGACAAGGGTGCGGCGCTGACCACGGTGGGCCTCGCGCTGTCGCTGGTCTTCGTCGGCGGCGCGCTGGGCAAGGCGGTTTGCGGGCGCCTCGGGGAACGCCTCGGCGTGACCCGGACCGTGATCCTCACCGAGACCGGCACGGCGCTCGCGATCCTGGCGGTGATCGTCCTCCCGCTGGCGCCCGGGCTGATCCTGCTGCCGCTCCTCGGCGTGATGCTGAACGGCACCTCGTCGGTGCTCTACGGGACGGTGCCGGAGCTGGCCCCGGGCGGCCGGGTCGAGCGGGCCTTCGCGGTGTTCTACACCTGGACGCTCGGCGGCAGCGCGCTGGCGGCGCCGCTGCTCTACGGGCGGCTCGGCGACGCGGCCGGCCCGCGCTGGGCGGCCGTGGCGGCGGCCGGGACCGCGCTCGCCGTGGTGCCGCTGATGCTGATCCTGGCGCCGCGCCTGGGATCGGCGCGGCAGCGGGCCTGAGGGGGGCAGGTCATGCGGTCGCCTTGCGGATCACCCGTCATCGCGAGCGCAGCGAAGCGACCCAGGGCAGCGGGACGTCTGCAGGGTCGGCGCCACCCTGGATTGCTTCGCTGCGCTCGCAAGGACGGAAGCATCAGAGGCTGCCCAGGGTGCTGACCCGCACGGCCTCGGACCGGCCGTCCACCGCCGCGTCCCGGATCCGCGCCGGCGCCACGCGGGCCGCCCGATAGACCGCCTCCGACACCACGGCGACGCAGCCGAGGGTCTTGGTCAGCCCCTGGAGGCGGGCGGCGACGTTGACGGTGTCGCCGAGCGCCGTGAAGCGGGCATCGGTGGCATCGCCCATCTCGCCGACGATGGCGGGACCCGCATGCACGCCGATCCCGTACCGGAGCGTGTGCTCCAGATCGGCCGCCAGCAGCCGGTTCAGGGTGTCGACGGCCTCGGCGATGAGGTCGATCGCCCGCAGGGCGTCCCGGGCGGCCTGTTCGGGCTCCGTCTCCAGGCCGAACAGCGCGAGCAGACCGTCGCCGAGGAACTGGTTGGTCGAGCCGCCGGCCTCCCGCACGGCGTCGCCGACCGCGCCGAGGAAGCGGTTGATGATGAACACCGTGTCGTAGGGCAGGCGCTCCTCGGCGAGCCGCGTCGAGCCGCGCAGGTCGACGAACATCGCCACGATGAAGCGCTCCTCGCCGGACTGCGCCCGGTCTAGCAGGTCGGCCTGGCGCACGCGCGGCTGCGGCGGGAGCAGCGGCACCACGGCCATGTCGGTCTCGGGCCGGAACTGGCAGGCGAGGCGCACCCCCGGGCCGGCGGCGATGCGCTCCAGCACCGCCCGCTCGGTGCGGCCGGGCGTGGGCGCGCCGTCGCTGCCGTCCGTCACCCGGATCCGGCAGGTCGAGCACCGCCCGCGGCCGCCGCAGACGCTGGCATGGGGGATCCGGTTGCGCCGGCTCGCCTCCAGCACGCTGGTGCCCCGGGGCACCCGCACCACCCGGCCGTCCGGATAGCTGAGCCGGATCGTGCCGCGCTTGACCTCGGCCAGCGTCCGCGCGCCGCGGGCCACGAGGACCGCCGCCACGAGGCCCGCATAGGTCCCGAGCAGCCCGTTCCGGATGGCGGCGAGCCGCGCCACCTGATCGGGCAGCCCGACATGGACCGGCTGGAGGGCCACCGCCCGCCACGCCGGATCCTGCGCCAGGGTGAGGATCATCCGGCCGCCCTGCGCGAAGCCCAGCAGCGCCAGGACCGGCACCAGCACCGCCAGCGCCAGCAGCCAGGGCGCGATCCTCCCGAAGGCGGGCTTCAGCCGCAGCCAGAAATACAGGCCCATGCAGCCGTGGATCCAGGCCAGGACCAGGACCGTCACCTGCAGGAGGCCCTGCGTCGGCGAGGCGATCCAGAAGGCGTAGAGTTCCTGCGCGTAGCCCTTGTCGAGCCCCTCGGTGACGAAGGAGATCCGGGTCGCCGTGATGTGGCTGATGAGGAGCGTCGGGATCAGCAGGCCGGAGACCAGCTGCAGGGCCTCGGAGGGCCGCCAGTGGAAGAAGCGGGCCGCGTAGAGCGCCTGGAGCCCGAGCAGCAGATGGGTCACCAGCGCGCCGTAGAGCAGCGTCAGGCCGACGGGGTTCAGCCAGACGGCGGTGACGAGGTCGAGGCCGTCCTCCATGGCGTCGAGGGAGACGTTGCCCAGGGCGTGGTTGAGCAGGTGGGTCAGCACGTAGCCGAACAGAATCAGGCCGCTGGCCAGCCGGAGGCGCCGCAGGTTCAGGCGGATCCGCGCGGCCTGCGCGGCGGATCGGGGTTGCGCGCCCGCATCGGCGGACCGGAGCGTCGCGGTCGAGGCTGTGCGCACCATGCTGGGAGGTCCGAAGGGATCGGTTCTGAGACCGCCATTCACGGCCCCTCGTACCAGCAAGACTTCTGCCCCGCCCGATTTATTTCTCCGCGACCGCCATTCACGCGTTCTTCGGCGCGCCCGCCGGAACGCCGCCCCGGGAGTCCCGATGCTGGAGCCCTTCTTCGCCCGAAGCGCCGCCGCGGTGGCCCGCGACCTGATCGGCGCCCGTCTGTTCGTCGGCGCGGCGGGCGGGATCATCGTCGAGACCGAGGCCTACGACCGCAGCGATCCGGCCTCCCACAGCTTCCGCGGCCCGACGCGGCGCAACGCCAGCATGTTCGGGCCGCCGGCCCACGCCTACGTGTACCGCTCCTACGGGATGCACTGGTGCCTGAACCTCGTCTGCGAGCCCGGCAGCGCCGTGCTGCTCCGCGCCCTCGCGCCCACCGAGGGGCTCGCCGCCATGGCGGCCCGCCGGGGCACGGAGGCGCCGCGCCTCCTCTGCGCCGGCCCCGGTCGCCTCTGCCAGGCCCTCGGCGTCACCGACGCGCTGGACGGCGCGCCCCTCGCGCGGGCGCCGTTCCGGTTCGAGCCCCGCGCCCCGGGCGACCCCGAGGCCGTCGACGTGGTCAGCGACCGGCGCATCGGGATCAGCCGCGGCGCCGAGACGCCCTGGCGCTTCCTGCTCGCCGGCTCCCGGTTCGTGAGCCGGCCGGCGCGGACGGCGGGTCCGGCCGCCGGGTGAGGGCGGCCGGACCCGCGGGACGCGGCGTTGCCCCCTTTCCCCCCGGGTCCGCCCCCGGCGGCCCGGGGAACGGCTTTCGCGGCGGGTCCTCCCTCGGCTAGGACAGCGGGGCGCGCAGCCGTCCGGGCGCCTGCGGCGAGCCCGGGGGGACCATGGCGGCCAAGGATGAAGCGACGTGGCGGGTCGGCGTCCTGTTCTCCCGCAGCGGGGTGAGCGGCGTCACCGAGACCGAGCACTTCCTCGGCACAGCCCTCGCCATCGAGGAGATCAACACGGCCGGCGGCGTGCTCGGCCGCCCGATCGAGCCGGTCTGCTACGATCCCGCCGGCGACATCGACGCCTACCGCACCCTGGCCCGGCGGATGCTCGCCGAGGACGGGGTCGAGGTGGTGTTCGGCTGCTCGCTCTCGGCGAGCCGGAAGTCGGTGCTGTCCACCATGGAGCGGCACAACGGCCTGCTCTGGTACCCGTCGATCTACGAGGGCTTCGAGTACTCGGAGAACATCATCTACACCGGCGCGACCCTCAACCAGAACGTCTTCGCCCTGGCCGACTACCTCCTGCAGGAGCAGGGGCGGCGGATCTTCCTGATCGGGTCCGACTACATCTACCCGCGGGAATCGAACCGGGTCATGCGCGACCTGATCGAGGCGAAGGGCGGGACCATCGTGGGCGAGCTGTACGCGGCCCTCGACGCGGATGACGCGGCCCACGCCGCCATGATCGCGGCGATCCGCGACGCCGCGCCGGACGCGGTCTTCTCCACCGTGGTGGGGCGCGGGGCCGAGCGGCTCTACCGCGCCTACGCGGAATCCGGCATCGACCGCGCCCGCTGCCCGATCGCCAGCCTGACCCTGGCGGAGGGCCAGATCCACGCGATCGGCCCCGAGCACTGCACCGGCCACGTCCTGGCGGCCCCGTATTTCGGGTCGCTCGCAAGCGAGGAGAACCGGCGCTTCGTCGCCGCCTTCCAGGCCCGGTTCGGGCCCGAGCGCCCCACCAGCATGTGGTCGGAGACCGCCTACGCGCAGGTCCATCTCTTCGCCCGGGCACTCACGGAGGCCGGCACCCTCGACGCCGAGCGCCTCGGCGCGGCGGCCCTGCGGCAGCGCCTCGCGGCGCCGGAGGGCGACCTCGCCTTCGACGGCGAGACCCGCCACATCTGGCTCACCCCCGGCATCGGCGTCGCCCGCGCGGACGGTCAGTTCGACGTGGTCTGGCGGGCGCGGCGGCCTGTGCGGCCCGATCCCTATCTCGCGTGGTCCCGGTTCGAGACGAACTGGCTGGAGGAGGGGCTCGCCGCGTGACCGCCCCCGCCCGCAAGATCCTGGACGACCTGCGGCGCGCCCGCGCCCTCGTCATCCACCCCAAGGACGAGGAGGGCGCCGCGCTGCTGGAGCAGCTCCGCCGCCTCGGCTGCGCGGTGTCCCTGGCGTGGCCGCCGCCCGCCGCCCTGCCGGCCGACATCGATACCCTGTTCATCCAGCTCGACGACGCCCAGGTGATGCACCTGCTGCCGTCGATCGAGGCGCTGGAGCCCGCCGTGATCGCCATCGTGGCCTACGAGAGCCCGACCTCCCTGAAGGCGATCGCCGACGTCAACGCCCACGGCGTGCTCAACAAGCCGCTCCATCCGCGGGGCGTGCTGACCCAGTTCGCCCTGGCCCGCTACCGGCGCGGCTACGAGGGCCGGCTCACCAGCAAGATCAACCGGCTGGAGGAGACCATGAAGGGCCGCCGCACCGTCGAGAAGGCGGTCCGGCTGCTCGTGGACCTGAACCGGATCGACGAGGACGCCGCCTACAAGCTGCTCCGGGACCGGGCCACCGCCGCCCGCGTGCCGATGTCGAGCGTCGCCGAGAGCGTGGTCTCGGCCCACGAGGCGATGAGCGGTCTCGGCCTGCGCATCGCGTTGGCGGAAAAGACCTGATCGCAGCAGCCTGCCGCATTTATGGTCTTGCAGTCCGTACCGGGGCGCGTATCGTAGTCTAACCGGGCAAGGTTGCCCCGCAGCAGGATTGCTGCACTACATCACGGCTTTGAAGCCTCTGGTTCGCGGACGATTGCGTCCGTGCCCAGGGGCTTTTTGCGTTTTGGAGCTTTCATGATCCAAGCGAACGGTTCCGCGCGCCCACCGATACGGGTCTCCTGTATCCAGTTCGAGCCGCAGATCGGCGAAGTTGCGGCCAATATGGCCCGTGCGTCGGATCTCGTCCGCGCCGCCGCCGCGGAGGGCGGCCGGCTGATCGTGCTGCCGGAACTCGCCAGCACCGGCTACGTGTTCGACTCCGCCGCGGAGGCCGCCGCGCTCGCCGAGCCGGTACCGGACGGGCCGACCACCCGGGCCTGGGCGGCGCTCGCCGCGGAACTCGGCGTGCACGTCGTGGCGGGGATCGCCGAATCCGCCGGCGACGTCCTCTACAACGCCGCCGTGATCGTCGGGCCTGAGGGCTACATCGGCACCTACCGCAAGGCGCATCTCTGGGACCAGGAGAACGTGTTCTTCGCCAAGGGTGACCTCGGCTTCCCGGTCTTCGAAACGGCGCTCGGCAAGGTCGGCGTCGCGATCTGCTACGACGGCTGGTTCCCCGAGACCTTCCGGCAGCTGGCGCTCGGCGGCGCCGAGATCGTCTGCATCCCGACCAACTGGGTGCCGATGCCCGACCAGCCCGCGGGCGAGGCCGCCATGGCCAACACCCTGCACCGCGCGGCGGCCCATTCGAACGGCATCTTCATCGCCTGCGCCGACCGGGTCGGGATCGAGCGCGGCCAACCCTTCGAGGGCCAGAGCCTGATCATCGGCCCCAAGGGCTGGCCGCTCGCCGGCCCGGCGAGCCGGGACCGCACCGAGACCCTCTCGGCGCTGGTCGACCTCGCCGAGGCCGGCCGCAAGGACCTGAACACGCACAATTCCCTGCTGCGCGACCGCCGCACCGACATCTACGGCTGATCCGCGATCCGTATCCGCCCCCGTCCGTCCCAAGGAGCTCGTTCATGGTGAAATGGTCCCTCGTCGGCGCCACGGCGCTCGCCCTCGCCGCCACGGCCGCGCAGGCCGCCGATTCCAAGCCGATCGTCATCGGCATCCCGATCGGCCTGTCGGGTGCCAACAGCGTCGTGGCGCCCTCGGTGGTGCAGTCGGCCGAACTCGCTGTCGAGGAGATCAACGCCAAGGGCGGCGTCCTCGGTCGTAAGCTCGCCCTGGAAGTGGCCGACGACGCCTCCGGGGCGGCCGGCGCCCAGAAGGCCTTCGACAGCCTGATCTACCAGAAGAAGGTCGACGTCCTGATCTCGATGGAGACGAGCGCGGCCCGCAACGCCGGACTGCCCGCCGTCACCAAGGGCAAGGTGCCGTACATCTACACCTCGTTCTACGAGGGCCATTCCTGCAACAAGAACATGTTCGTGGACGCCTGGGTGCCGGAGCAGCAGGTTCCGCCGGTGGTGGACGCCTTCAAGGCGAAGGGCGCCAAGACCTACTTCCTGATCGGCAGCGACTACGCCTTCGGTCGCGGCATGCTGGGCTTCGCCAAGAGCTACGTCGAGAAGACCGGCGGCAAGGTTCTGGGCGAGGAATACCTGCCGATGGACGGGAGCGACTGGACGGCGATCATCTCCAAGCTGAAGGAGGCCAAGCCCGACGCGCTGATCACCTCGACCGCGGGCGGCGCGCCGAACGTGACGCTGACCAAGCAGCTGCGCGGCGCGGGTGTGACGCTGCCCTTCGCCAACCTCGCCCTGGACGAGGGGACGGCCAAGAGCATGGGCGCGGACGCCGAGGGCGTCTACCTCTCGGCTTCCTACGTCACCGGGATCGACAGCGCGGAGAACAAGGCCTTCCTGGCGGCGATGCAGAAGAAGTTCGGCGCGGAGCTGCGCACCCCGAACGACCTCTCGGTGCCGGAATACGAGGCGATCTACCTCTACAAGGCCGCCGTCGAGAAGGCGGGCGGGACCGAGACCGCCAAGGTGCTGGAGGCGCTGCCGACCGTGAGCTTCACGGGGCCGCGGGGCACGATCACCATGAGCAAGCAGCACCACGCGCCGCTGACCATGTATCTCGGCCAGATCCAGAAGGACGGCACCGTGAAGGTCGCCGGGAGCTTCAAGGACGTCGATCCCGGCGCGCAGTGCCCGAAGCTGCAATGAGGGGCGGGGCACGAGGCCTTGCCCTCCCGGGTGACGATATCCACCCGTCTCGCGCCGACGTCGATCACGGAGCGCCACGTGCCCCCTCTCCCGTGCGGGAGAGGGTTGGGGTGAGGGATTAGACGCTCCTGGATCGAGCGCGCCGTCGTCGCGCTGTCTTGGACGAGACTTCTCCGGAGAGGTCACACCCCTCACCCAGTCCCTCTCCCGCACGGGAGAGGGGACCCGCGCCCGGTCCGGAAGCCGCGGTGCCGCGGTCGATACGTGACTCGGCAAGCCCGCAGAGGGGGAGGGGACCGTCGTCACCCGCCACATGCCTCCCTCAGCCCGCGACGACACGCGCACACGGAATCCCCGATGCTGCTCACCCTCGATATCCTGACCACGGCGGCGATCCTGTTCATCGTCGCGATCGGCCTCCTGGCGATCTTCGGCGTGCTCAAGATCATCAACTTCGCCCACGGGGCGTGGCTGACGGTCGGCGCCTACTGCGCGGTGGTGACCGCCAGGCTCGGGCTCAATCCGTGGCTGGCCCTGCCGCTGGCCTTCGCGGTCGGCGCGGCGTTGGGCGGCCTCGCCGAGCACTTCATCATCCGCCCGCTCTACCGGCGGCCGCTGGACGCGATCCTCGCCACCTGGGGGCTCGGCATCGTGATCGGGCAGCTCATCACCCTGGCCTTCGGCCGGGACGTCCAGCTCACCCCGAACCTCTACGCCGGCACCGTCGAGATCCTCGGCGTCGACTACTCCGCCTACCGGCTCGTCGCGCTCGGCATCGCCCTGGCGATCGGCACGCTGTTCGCGCTGACCATCGAGCGGACCCGGCTCGGCCTCTCGGCTCGGGCGGTGATCATGAACGAGACCCTGGCGCGCAGCCTCGGCATCGACACGGGCCGCGTGCGCCTCGTCGTGTTCATGCTCGGCGCCGGCTTCGCGGGCCTCGCCGGCGTCCTGCTGACGCCGCTCACCAGCGTCGACCCGAACATGGGCGTCTCCTGGCTGATCGGCGCCTTCATGCTGGTGATGGTCGCCGACGCCTCGTACCTGGCGCTCGCGGCGGCCTGCCTCGTCTTCGGGGCCGCGCAGGTCCTGATCAGCACCTTCGTGAGCCCGATCCTGGGCAGCATCGCCGTCGCGGTGCTGGCCGCCCTCGTGCTGCGGATCAGCCCGAAAGGTTTCTCCCGTGCTTGAGACCCTGCCCGTCGCCGAGCGCGCCGCCGCGGCGCCCCGCGGACGCCGCATGTCCCGCGCCGCGCCCTTCGTGGTCGCGGCCCTGGCGGCGCTGGCCCTCTGGATCGCGCCGCTGTTCCTCGACACCTTCGCGGTCAACGTCCTGACCCGCTCGATGATCTACGCGGTGCTGGCCGTCACGGTGGACCTGCTCTGGGGCTTCGCGGGGATCCTGACCTTCGGGCAGGCGGCGTTCTTCGGCGTCGGCGCCTACGCCACCGCGATGATCCTCGCCGCCTACGGGGCGACGCCGCTGGGGATCGCCGCGGCGGTCGCGGCGTCGCTCGTCGTGCCGGCGCTCCTCGGCCTCGCGGTCGGCTGGCTGTCCTTCTACCACCGCTCGACACCGCTCTACGCCTCGGTGATCTCGCTGGTCGTCCCGATCGTCGTGGTGCAGCTCATCTACTCGGGCGGGGAATGGACCGGCTCCAGCAGCGGCCTCGTCGGCTTCGACGTGCTGCCCTTCGAGATCGAGGGCTATTTCCGCCTCGCGGCGCTGTTCCTGATCGCCGTCACGCTGGCGGCCTGGATCCTGGTCCGGGCCGATGCCGGCCGTGCCCTCGTGGCGCTCCGGGACAACGAGGCGCGCTGCGCCTATCTCGGCCTCAACCCGCGGCGCCTGCAGATCCGGCTGACCGCCGCGCTCGCCGGGATCGCGGGGCTCGCCGGCTTCCTGTTCGCCAACGCCTCGGGGGTGGTCGCGCCCGAGAATGCCGGCTTCCTGTTCGGCACCGAGCTGGTCATCTGGGTGGCGCTCGGCGGCCGCGGCACGCTGCTCGGCCCGGTGCTCGGCACCATCGCGATCGACTACCTCGCGGCGAACCTCTCGGGCGACCTGCCGTTCCTCTGGCAGCTCCTCCTGGGGACGGCCTTCGTGGCCATCATCATCCTGCTGCCGGGCGGCCTCGCCGACCTCGTCGGCCGCCTGTGGCGGGCGCTGCCGGTGGGCCGGCGGGAGGCCGCGCCGCCGCGCCTCGTCGCGCGGGCGGCCGGCACGGAGCCGGCCGGGACCGGACTCCCGATCCTCAAGGTCGAGAACCTCGCCAAGGCCTACGGCGCCCTGACGGTGCTGGAGGGCATCGACCTGGAGATCCGCGCAGGCGAGTTCGTCAGCCTCGTCGGCCCCAACGGCGCCGGCAAGACCACCCTGATGCGCTGCCTCAGCGACGGCACCGAGCCGTTCAGGGGCGCCATCGCGGTCGGCGGTACGCCGATCACCGGGCTGACGCCGAACCGGATCGTCGGCCTCGGCGTCGGGCGCAAGTTCCAGGTGGCGAGCGTGTTCGAGAGCCTGTCGGTGGCCGACTGCCTGCGGCTCGCCCGGGCGTCCCGCGACGGCCTGAGCCCGGTCGGGCAGGCGGAGACGCTGGGCCTGCCGCAGCCGGCCCTCGACGTCCTGCGCATGACCGGCCTCGACCACCTGCTGACCCGGCCGACGCGCCTCCTGTCGCACGGCCAGAAGCAGGCGCTGGAGCTCGCCATGGTGGTGGCCCTGGAGCCGCGGCTGATCCTGCTCGACGAGCCCACCGCCGGCCTGACCAAGGCCGAGCGCACCACCATCGGGACCGTCCTCAAGGCGCTCACCGCCGAGGGCCGGATCGCCGCCGTGCTGGTCGAGCACGACCTCGACTTCGTGCGCGAGATCTCGTCCCGGATCGTGGTGCTGCACCAGGGCCGGCTCGTCCTCGACGGCACCGTCGACGCGGTCGTCGGCTCGGAACTGGTCCGGACCATCTACTCGGGAGGCGGCCATGGGTGAGGCAGCACGGCAGGGTGCACCGGCAGGTTCCGCCCTCGCCCTCGACAGGGTGTCGAGCGGCTACGGCGCCGTCGCCATAGTGAAGGACGTGTCCCTGTCGGTCGGGCCGGGGGAGATCGTGGCGCTGCTCGGCAAGAACGGCATGGGCAAGACCACCCTGCTCAAGACCGTCCTGGGGATGGTGGCCCTGCGCGGGGGCGCCGTCACGGTCGGCGGCCAGGCGCTGGCCGGCCTCACGCCGGCCAAGCTCAACGCGCTCGGCGTCGGCTACGCCCCGCAGGAGCAGCCCCTGTTCCAGGACCTGTCGATCCGCGACAACCTGCGCCTCGCGGTGCCCTCCGACCGGATGCTGCCCGAGGCGCTGGAGCGGCTGTTCGGCCATTTCCCGTTCCTGAAGGACCGACTGGCCCAGCGGGCCGGCACCCTGTCCGGGGGCGAGCAGAAGATGCTGATCCTCGGGCGCGCCCTGATGCTGCGCCCGCGCCTGCTCCTCATCGACGAGATCTCCGAGGGCGTGCAGCCCTCGATGGTCGAGCGCCTGCGCGGCGTGCTTCACGCCGAGCGGGCGGCGGGCGTGTCCATGCTGGTGGTGGAGCAGCACGTCGCCTTCGCGCTGGCGCTGGCCGACCGCTACGCCGTCCTCAAGCTCGGCGAGATCGTCGACAGCGGCCCGGCCCGGGCGCCGGAGGCGCAGGCGCGCGTCATCGACCACCTCGCGGTGTGAGGCGGTTTCGGTGCCGATCCCCACGCCGTCATCGCGAGCGCAGCGAAGCGACCCAGGGATGCGCCACGCTCCCAAACGGGGCGCTGCTGGATTGCTTCGCTGCGCTCGCAAAGACGGTGGTGGATCGGGCGCAGGGAGGAGGAGGCTGTAAGCGCATGATGGAACTCAACACCTTCTCGATCGCCGCCCGCTGCCCGCGGACCGGCCAGCTCGGCGTCGCGGTGGCGAGCGCCGTCCCGGCGGTGGGCGGGCTGTGCCCGTTCCTCAGGGCCGGGATCGGGGCCGTCACCACCCAGTCCTGGGTGAACCCCTACCTCGCCGCCCGCATCCTCGACGGGCTCGCCGGCGGGCACGATCCCGACGCGGCGCTGGCGGCGGCCCTCGCCACCGACGACCGGCCGGACCTGCGCCAGCTCGGCCTGGTCGACGGGCAGGGGCGGGCGGCCGCCTGGACCGGCGACGGCTGCACGGCGGCGGCCGGCCACCGCACCGGAGCGGGCTACGCCGTGCAGGGCAACATGCTCGCCGGGCCGGGTGTGGTCGACGCCATGGCGGCGGCCTTCGAGGACGCCGCAAGCGACCTCGACGAGCGGCTGATGCGCGCCCTGGAGGCCGGCGACGCGGCCGGCGGCGACCGGCGCGGCAAGCAGTCGGCGGCGCTCAAGATCGTCGCCGGCGAGGATTACCCGCTCCTTGACCTGCGGGTCGACGAGCACGCCGAGCCCGTCGCCGAGCTGCGCCGCGTGCTCGCGGTCGCCCGCCGGCAGCTCGTACCGTTTGTGGCTGGCATGCCCCGGAAGGATGGCCCGGCCGGCGCCCTGCCGGACGACGTCGTGGCGATGCTGCTCAAGCCCCCCGCCGAGCGGCCGGGCGCTGCTGGCGATGCAGCCCCCGACCTCCTGCGCGACGTCGTCGGACTGCGCCAGGAGCCCCAGCGGGTCGCGCACCTGCTGGCCCAGTTCGCGCCGGTGCTGGCCGAGATCGCGCAGCTCCGCGACCTCGACCTCGCGGACATCCATCCGCCGGTCGTCTTCGATCCGACCTTGCCGTACCGCCGGGTGCCCCATGACGACCGCCGCGACTGACGCCCTCTGGCAAGCGCCGATCACCGAGCTCGCCCGGCGGATCGCGGCGCGGGAGCTGTCGAGCGCCGAGCTCGTCGGCGCCAGCCTCGACCGGATCGCGCGCCTCGACGGCGCCCTGAACAGCTTCGTCCACCTCTCACCCGCGGCCCTCGATTCCGCGCGCGCCGCCGATGCCGAGATCGCCCGGACGGGTTCGCGCGGGCCGCTGCACGGCATCCCGATCGCCATCAAGGACAACTACACCACGGCCGACATGCCGACCCGGGCCGGCACGGCGGTGGAGGCCCTGACCTTCCCGGCGGCCGACAGCCACGCCGTGGCGAGACTGCGGTCGGCCGGCGCGGTGATCCTCGGCAAGCTGCGCATGCACGAATTCGCCTGGGGCATGGTCACGCCACCGACCCGCAATCCCTGGGACCTCGACCGGGTGCCGGGCGGCTCCAGCGGCGGCTCCGGCGCCGCGGTCGCGGCCCGCCTCTGCCCGGCCGCCCTCGGCTCGGACACGGGCGGCTCGACCCGGATCCCGGCCGCCCTGTGCGGGGTCGTCGGCCTCAAGCCGACCTACGGCCGGGTCGGCCGGTCGGGGATCGTGCCGCATTCCTGGTCCCTCGACCATGCCGGGCCGCTGACCCGCACGGTCGCCGATGCCGCCCTGATGTTGCAGGCCCTCGCCGGCCCGGATGCCGGCGATCCCGCGGCCAGCGCGGCGCCGGTGCCCGACTACACGGCCGGGCTTGACCGGCCGATCCGAGGCCTGCGGGTCGCGGTGATCCGCAACCACTTCTTCGACGCGGTCGACGACGACGTCGCCGCCGCAATCGAGGCGGCGCTCCGCTTCCTCGCCGACCGGGGCTGTACCCTCCGCGACGTCGCGGTGCCGTCCCTGCGCCACGGCCTCGGCGCCATCTACGCCATCGAACTCGCCTCCTCGACCGCCTATCACGACCGCAGCCTCGCCCGGGGCCACGTGGCGGGCTTCGCCGCCGACGTCCGCGACCTCGTGGAGATGGGCCGGTTCGTGACCGGGCCGGACTACCTGCGGGCCGAGCAGGTGCGGGCTCTGATCATGGACGAGATGGCCGCCATCCTGGCGGAGGCCGACGTGATCGTCGGCCCGGCCTCGCCGCTGACCGCGTGGCGGACGGACGAGACGGCGGTGTCACTCGGCGGGCGCGCGGAGAGCGTGCTGGCGGCCTCCTGGCGCCTGACCTACCCGTTCAACCTCACGGGCCTGCCCGCCATCGCGCTGCCCTGCGGCTTCGACCGGCGCGGCCTGCCAATCAGCCTCCAGATCGCCGGCCGGCCCTTCGCCGAAGCCGAGATCCTGCGCGTGGCTCACCAGTACGAGCGGGCGCACGATTGGTGGCGCCGGATGCCGCCCCTAGCCGGCTGACGCAGCGGGCCGGTCCTGCGCAGCTGAACCGGCCCATTGCGTTCGGTTGCACGCAACCAATACGGCCTCTCATCGCAAAAATGCGTGCGCTCTACAGAGCGATGCGTGTGGAACCCTTTTCCCGCGGTTGCCGTTGCTAGGTTCGATTGAAGTCAGGAGGCTACCAATGCGCAATATCATTCTCTCGGGTGCCCTGTTCGCAGCCCTGTGCGGCGCTGCGAGCGCCGAGGAGACCACCGTCGTGCGCCGCGACGGACCCGCCGTCGTCGACCACCACGATACCGTCGTCGAGAAGCGTGCGGTTACCACCGGCACCGTCGATTGCGGCTCCAAGACCGTCCACAAGGAGGACGGCATGGGCAACTCCAAGACCGTCCACAAGGAAGGCTGCAACTGAGCCTCCACGGCCCGCAGCGCTCTGACGACCTTGGAGACATCAGCATGACGAACAAGCTCCTTCTCTCGCTGGCGACGGCCGGCCTCTTCGCCCTTCCGCTGGCCGCTCAGGCGCAGGGTACCCTGCGGGGCGCAACCGAGGGCGCGGCGGTCGGCGCCGATGCGGCGGGCCCGGTGGGCGGCATCGTCGGCGGTGCGGTCGGCGCGGCCACCGGCACGGTGGGCGGCATCCTCGGGGTCGACGACCGTCCCCGGTTCCGCAGCTACGTCCGCGAGCGCGGCACGCGCTCCTACAGCTGGGGCGGCCCTGTCCGGGTCGGCACCGTGCTGCCCGAGGACAGCGTGACCTACTACGACGTGCCCACCGAGTACCGGGTGCGTCCGGGCTACCGCTACACCATCGTGAACGACCAGCCGGTGCTGGTCGATCGCGGCCACCGCATCGTCGAAGTCATCGACTGATCGGGCGGGCGCCGGGTTCCCGGCGCTCCGTCAGGCAGGACGGCCCGTCCGGCATCGCCGCGGCGGGCCGTCTCGCGTGTGCCGTGCGCTGCGCGGGAAGAATGGGCGAAGCGCGACGGCTCCCTCTCCCGAGCGGGAGAGGGGACCCGCGCCCGGTCCTGAAGCCGCGTTGCCGGCACGGATGGGTGGATCCGACGGCCCGCACGGGACAGGTGGCTCGGCCCCCCGGATCTGACGGACAGGCCGGCCGTGAGCGTGCAGCCGGTCGCGGCATGCGGATCGGCCTTACCCCCGCGTGAGCACCGACCCCGGCAGGTTCAGGGTGATCCGGTACGTCGAGGCGTCGTGGCTGCGCGTCACGGTCGCTTCGAGCTGCCGCAGGGACATCTCCACCAGCAACGTGCCGAAACCGCGGCCCGGTCGCGGCTCGGCCACGCGGGCCATGCGCTCGCACCACGTCAGCACCAGCCCGTCCTCCTGCCGCTCCCAGGTCACGGACAGCGATCCGTCGTCGGCGCCGAGCGAGCCGTACTTCACCGCGTTCGTGGCCCATTCGTGCAGGATCATGGCCAGCGACGACACGTGCCGCCAGTCGATGGCCACCAGGGGGCCCTCGATCACCGTGGGGACGTGGTCGCGGTACGGACGCAGGGTCGCGCCGATGAGACCCGCGAGATCGCTCATTCCCTGGCCGTCGATGGGATCGGCCAGGGAATGTGCCCGGCCCAGGGCCGAGATGCGGTCGCGCATGTCCGAGGCGAAGACGCCGATCTCCCGATGCGTGCGGGCGCCCGCCGAGATCATGCCGCCGATGATCGCGAACAGGTTCTTCACCCGGTGGTTCATCTCCCGCAGCATCAGATCGCGGGTCTCGGCCAGGGCGTATTCGGGCGAGACGTCGATGCAGACGCCGACGATCCGGGTCCGGTCGCCGCTCCGGGGCGGGCGCCCGTAGCTCCGGATGTGCCGGAGCGTGTGATCGGCAGCGCGGACGCGGATGCGCGCCTCGAACTCGTTCAGCCCATGCGCGACCTCGGCGAGCGCCGCCTCCAGGGCAGGGCGATCCTCGGGCACCACGCCGGCCGCCAGGGCCGCGGTGGCGTGCGGCGTGTCGGGGGCGAGCCCGAACATCGTGCCGGCCGTGCTGTCGACCACGATGGTCCCGGCCGTGGGGTTGTACTCCCAGACCCCGATGCCCCCCGCCTTGACGGCGAGCCCCAGCCGCTCCCGCTCCGCAGCGAGCTGTCGCTCCAGCCGCAGCGCCTCGGTGATGTCGGTCAGCACGAGGGTGGCGCCATCGACGCTGCCGTTCTGCAAGCGGTAGGGCAGCACCCGCAGGGATAGGGTCCGGTCCCCGTCCCGGGTGGCGACGCGCCGCTGGATCACGCTGCCGCCGGCGCAGATCTCCTGGGCGTCGTGGAGGTATTCGTCGCCGGCCAGCTGGCTGGCGACGTCGGCGAGGGGGCGCCCGCGATCCCCCGGCTTCAGCGGGAAGATCGCCGTGGCCGCCGCGGTGAAGCTGCGCACCTTCAGCGCCCGGTCCAGCACCACGACGGCGAGATCGGTGGATTCGAAGAAGTTGCGCAGATCGGCATTGGCGACGGTGAGCTGCTCGATCTTGGACTTCAACTCATCGTTGACCGTGGACAGCTCCTCGTTGGTCGACTGGAGCTCCTCGTTCATCGACATCATTTCTTCGTTAGAACTCTTCAGTTCCTCGTTCGTCGTCTCCAATTCCTCGACGGTGGAGCGAAGCTTGTAGCGCGTGCGCAGCAGCTCCTCCTCCAGCGCCTCGACGGGGTCGCCGCTCGCGTCCAGCTCGACGAGGTCGAGGTCGCCCGCCGGCTGGAATGCGCCGGTGTCGCGCAGGACGAGAAGCATCGAGCCGTCCGGCAGGGGGTCGCAGATGAGTTCGACCCGCTGCACGCCGTATTCCGAGCGGATCTCCACGTCGCGGACGACCACGCGCTGGCGCGCGTCCCGGGTCTGGCGCAGCAGCGGGCCGAGCACGTCGCGCAGGCCCGGGCGGGCCAGGGTGATCGCGCTGCTGCCCCCGGTCCGCGTGACCGGGAAATCGAAGTAGCGGCTCAGGCGCCCGTAGGCGGCGATGATCCCGCCGTCCTCGTTGAGCACCATGCTGGGCGGGGCGTAGCGGTCCATGACACGGCGCACCGCGACGGTCTCGTCGGCGATCGACGGCTGGCCCCGGCGCTCCTCGCGGCTGTCACGCCGTGCCTCGCCGCGCCGGGCGCTCCCGGGCAGGTCGATCGGGTAGTGCGGCGCGCCCGGCGGCCGCTCGAACAGGCGGGCCTGCTGGTCGATGACCGGGAAGAGGTGCTCGAACCGGCTGACGCTCTCCGAGGGGCCGAGGAACAGGTACCCGCCCGGGCGGACCGCGTAGTGGAACAGCGGCACCACCGATTGCTGGAGGCGCTCGTCGAAGTAGATGAGCAGGTTCCGGCAGGACAGGAGATCGACCCGCGAGAACGGCGGATCCTTGACCAGGCTGTGGCTGGAGAAGCGGATCAGGTCGCGGATCGGGGCCGCGATGGTGAAGCGCTCCGCGTGGGGGACGAGGTAGCGCTCCCCGCAGATGGGCCGGGATGTCGGCCAGCGCGGCGGCCGGGTAGGTCGCCTCCCGGGCGATCTGCAGCATGCGCTCGTCGATGTCGGTGGCGAAGATCTGGACCGCGAGGGGCAGGCCGAGGCGGTGGGCAGCGTCGGCGAACAGCATGGCGACGCTGTAGGCCTCCTCGCCGCTGGAGCAGCCCGGGATCCAGACCCGGATGTCCTCGTCGGGATTGCGGGTGCGGAGCAGGGGCTCGACGGCCCGCTCGCGGAGGACCTCGAACAGCTCAGCGTCGCGGAAGAAGCGGGTGACGTTGATGAGCAGGTCGCGGAACAGCGCCTCGCACTCGGCCTTGTCGGCCCGGACGCGGCCGAGATAGGCCCGGCCGGATTCGAGCCCGAGGACGTGCATGCGCCGCTCGACCCGCCGGACCAGGGTGGTCCGCTTGTAGCCGGAAAAGTCGTGGCCGACCGCCGCGCGGATCACCCGGCAGAGGTCTTCGACATTGTCGGCGACCAAGCCGGCCTCTTCGTTCCCGGGGTCGCTGCCGCGGCGGCGGAAGAACGCCGTGAGGCAGTCCACGATCTCCCCTGGCGGCTGCACGAAATCGACGAGGCCGGTCCCGACGGCGGAGAGCGGCATGCCGTCGTAGCGCGCCGTGTCCGGCTGCTGCGCCACGCAGACGCCGCCGTGCTCCTTGATGGCCCGCAGGCCCGTCGTCCCGTCGGCGCCCGTCCCCGAGAGGATCACGCAGGCGGCGTTGACCTGCTGGTCGACGGCGAGCGACAGGAAAAAATCGTCGATGGGCCGGCGCAGACCCCGGGGCTGCACGAACTGCGTGAGTTCGAGGACGCCGTTCTGGATCGCCAGGCCCCGCCCGGGCGGGATGATGTAGACCGTGTCGCCCGCGATCCGCTCGCCGCCCTCGCACTGGAGCACCGCCAGCCCGGTGTGCCGGTCGAGGAGCTGCGCCAGCATGCTCTCGTGGTTGGGGTCGAGGTGCTGGACGATGACGAAGGCCATGCCGGTGGGTGGCCGGGCGCGCGCCAGCATCTCGCGCAGGGCCTCGAGCCCGCCCGCCGATGCGCCGATGCCCACCACCGGACCCGCGAAGGGGGCGGCCGTCACCGGCCCGGCACCGTCCCGGATCTCGGCGGCGGCAGCGGCGCCGGCCGCGTCAAGGAAATCCTGGTGCGTCGAGATGCGCGAGCGTGAGCTTGGCCTGCGCGACGGTGGCGACCGTGTTGGCGATCGTCATCAGGGACCCCTCGATGACGAGCCCACTCTCCGCGAGCGTCGGGGTCAGACGAGACAGGGTCCGACCCAGTTCCGCATCGTAGGCGGAAAGCAATGCGGGTTGCGAGCGGCTGACGTCGAATTGCGATGCGAAAAGAAAGCGCACCTCGCCCGTCAGGGCCTTCAGTTTGGACATGTACAGCAGATTGACGAACGGCGTCCCGTCCTTGCGGAAGTTCACGATCGGCGTGCGCACCGTGTCCCGCCGCTCGCTCTCGAGGAAAGCGCGGATCTTGGCCCGCGCCTCCCGGTTGTCGGCGTCGCGCTGGAGGAGGCGGCAATTGCGTCCGATCACCTCGGCGCCCGCATACCCGGTGAGCCGGTGGAACCGCTCGTTCACCAGCAGCAGGTCGTGGTCGCCCGTCGCGGCGGCGAGCGCCAGGGCGATGTGCGAGCCCTCGAAGAAGGCCCTGAGTTCGGCCGGGATGGTCTGCGTGTCCACGGTCGCTTCCCCCGTCGGCCTCCGCGCGGCGACGCCCTGCGTGACGCCGCCGTCATGGTCGCCCCGGATCCGTATGGCAATCGCCTGGCCACCCGGCCCTGGTCGCCCGTCGCCTGCCGGCGGGACGCAGGCCTCAGCCCTCGTCGCCGATGATGCCGCGGATGCGCGTGGCCAGCGCCTCCAGGGCGAAGGGCTTGGTCATCACCTGCATGCCGGGGCCGAGATGACCGTGGTTGAGCGCGGCGTTCTCCGCGTAGCCGGTGATGAACAGCACCTTCAGGCCCGGGCGGTGCTCGCGACCCGCATCGGCCATCTGGCGGCCGTTCATGCCGCCGGGCAGGCCGACATCGGTGATGAGCATGTCGATGCGCACGTCCGACTGAAGCACCTTCAGGCCCGAGGCGGCGTCCGCGGCCTCGATGGCGGCGTAGCCGAGATCTTCGAGCACCTCGGTCACCAGCATCCGCACGGTGGGCTCGTCGTCCACCACCAGGACCGTCTCGCCCTGCTCGGCGCGGGGGGCGTGGGCAAGGTCGGGCAGACTCACCTCCGCCTCCGCCTCGCCGAGATGGCGGGGCAGGTAGAGGCATACCATCGTGCCCTGGCCGACTTCCGAATAGATCCGCACCTGCCCGCCGGACTGCTTGGCGAAGCCGTAGATCATCGAGAGCCCGAGTCCCGTGCCCTCGCCGATCGGCTTGGTGGTGAAGAACGGGTCGAAGGCCTTGGCGGCCACCTCGGGGGTCATGCCGGTGCCGTTGTCCGAGACGCAGAGCGTCACGTACTGCCCCGGCTCCAGCTCGCGGTCCTGCGCGGCCCTGTGGTCGAGCCAGCGGTTGGCCGTCTCGATGACGATGCGGCCGCCCTCCGGCATGGCGTCGCGGGCGTTGATGCACAGGTTGAGCAGGGCGTTCTCGAGCTGGCTCGGATCGACGAGCGTCGGCCACAGGCCGCCGGCCCCCACCGATTCGATCGCCACGGCGGGGCCGACCGTGCGGCGCACGAGGTCCATCATGCCCTCGACCAGGCGGTTCGCATCGGTCGGCTTCGGATCAAGGGTCTGCCGGCGCGAGAAGGCCAGCAGGCGGTGGGTCAGCGCGGCGGCGCGCCTGGCCGCCCCCTGGGCCGCACCGATGTAGCGGTCGAGGTCCCCGACCCGGCCCTGCAGCATCCGGGTCTGCATCAGCTCCAGCGAGCCGACGATGCCGGCCAGCATGTTGTTGAAGTCGTGGGCGAGGCCGCCCGTCAGCTGCCCGACGGCCTCCATCTTCTGAGACTGGCGCAGGGCCGCCTCGGTCCGCATCAGCTCGGCCGTCCGCGCGGCGACCCGCTGCTCCAGGGTCTCGTTGAGGCTGCGCAGCGCCGCGGTGACACGGTCCCGCTCCGCCTCGACGGCCCTGCGCTCGTCCACGTCGATCAGGACCCCGGGGAAGCTCAAGGGCGTGCCGTCCGGCGCCTGGTCGACGCGGCCGTTCGCCTCCAGCCAGTAATAGTTCCCGTCGGCGCGGCGGACCCGGTACTGGTGGGCGTAGGCGCCGCCCCTGTCGATCGCGGCCGTGATGGCCTCGGCCAGGCCCGCGCGATCGTCCGGATGAACGGTCTCCACCACCTGGGCGAGGCTCAGGCCGTCGCGCCCGAGGGCGGGATCGAGGCCGAAACTGCGGGCGAAGGCCTCGTCCACGGTGAAGCGGTCGCTCGGCAGGTCCCAGTGCCATGTGCCGATGATTGCGCCGGCCGCCAGGGCGAGCTGCACGCGCTGGACGTTGGTCCGGGCCAGGGCCTCGCTGGCGCGCAGCGCATCCTCCGCCTGCCGACGCGCCGTGATGTCCCGGAACAGCACGGAGACCTGGCGCCGGCTCGCCGGCTCGATCCGGGCCGCGGAGACGTCGATGAAGCGGTTCGCCTGGGCGAAGAAGCGCTCGAACCGTATCGGGATACCGGTGCGGAGCACGCCGCCATACAGCTCGAGCCAACCCGCCGCGTCCTCGGCCGGGACGAGGTCGCGCAGGGTCCGTCCGACGATATCCGGGATGCCGGTGTGGCGCTCGTAGCCCGGATTAGCCTCGATGTGGACGTAGTCGCTCAGCGGCCCGTAAGGCCCGTCGAAGAACTCGATGACGCAGAAGCCGTCGTCGATGGCGTCGAACAGCGTCCGGTAGCGCGCCTCGCCAGCACGCAGGGCGTCGCGGGCCTCTTTCTGCTCGGTGACGTCGCGTGCCACCCCGGAGAACCGCACCGGTCGCCCATGGGCGTCGCGCTCGACCTCGCCCTGCCGCGCGATCCAGCGGATCTCGCCGGTATCCGGCCGTCGGATCCGGTACGTGACATCGCGTGGGGGGACGCCGCGGCGGCGGCTCGCCGCCGTCGAGACCAGGGCTTGGTCCTCCGGGAGGATCAGCGCCTCGACGACCTCGGACGGGTAGGTCTCGCGCTCCGGCAGGCCGTAGAGCCGGCAGAATTGCGCGGTCGGGTGCAGGAGGCCGTCCTCGACCCCCACGGTAAACAGGCCGATCCCGCCCGCCTCCTGTGCCCGCAGCAGGCGCGCCTCGGCCGCCTGGAGCGCCAGCCCGGCCGCGTGCAGGTCCGAGCGGTCCCGGAGGATCTTCACGTACCCGACATGGGCACCGGCCCCGTCGCGCAGCGGCATCAGCGCGCCGGACAGGCGCAGGCGCGTCCCGTCGGCCCGCAGGTGCCAGTCCTCGTCCTCGACGCTGCCCTGATCCAGAGCCCTGCGCAGCGCAGCCTCCGGACGGCCCGCCGCCTGGTCCTCGGGGGTGAACAGCGCCGCAAAGGGCCGGCCGCCCATCGCCTGTGCCGTCCAGCCGAGGATGTGCTCGGCGCCGGCGTTCCACGCGGTGATGCGTCCGCCGCGGTCGGTGGTGATGGCGGCGAACCGGGCGCTGCCGTCGTGGACCGGCTGCGCGTGCCCGTCTCCGGCCGGGTCGCCGCCCGAGGCCACCCGCGCGCGGAGCCCGGCGGCTTCCGCCTCAAGCGCGCGGGCGCGCCGCAGGAGCACGTCGGTCCCGACCTCGTCCACGCTCAGGTCCCGGGTGTCGCGAACGGATCCGCCGCCTGTCGTGCGAGCGTGGCCGGGCCGGTCCGCGCGGGGCGGCTTCGGCTGGTCGCGATCGGGACGGCGGCGAGGGCGGGTGAATCGGACACGAGACTGGCGTTTCGACGGCGGCGGGGGAGGGCGCCTTCTGCCGGAAACGGACATGGGGCGCCAAGGGGGGCGCACCATAACGCGCGGAAACCGCTAAGGCTGCGTCGCGGGTGCGCAGGAGGCGAGTCCGGCCCCGATCGTGCCTGCCGCCGATCCGCCGCGGCCTAGCGGGCCTGCCGCCACTTCAGGTAGGCCTGATAGACCTCCTCCTTCCCCGCCGGGCGGTCGGGCTGCGCTTGGAGGAACCGGTCCAGATCCGGCCGGGCGGCGACCTCAGGCTCGCGATGGCGGTCGAGCCAGTCCTGGGCGGGCCGGAAGCGCGTCCAGCCGCTTACGGCCGCGGCGAGATTGACCTCGCGCCACTTCGGGTGCCGCTGCGGGGCCAGGAACTTGTCGAACTGGCCGAAGAACGCCTCGACGAAGCGGACGAGCTTCTCGTAGCGCGGGGATCCCTTCGCGCTGTTGTAGACGCCCAGCACGGTGCCGACCGCCAGGGTCTCGACCGCCTCGCCGCGCACCAGCTTCGGGTAGTCGGCCTGGCTGAGGCTGGCGGGGACGTAGGCCTCGCTGATCGTCTCCGGATAGGGCGCCGGGACGAGGTGGAAGCGATCCTCCGGATCGAAGCCCGCGATGACGGAGACCGGCTTGGCCGCCACCGAGACGACGGCCTGGATCTCGCCCTTGCGGAGCATCGCCAGCGCGGTCGGCTGGTCGACGTTGATCGCCTCCACGCCGATGCCGAGCCCCCGGAACATCGCCCGGCCGCTATAATCGGTGCCGCTGCCCCTGACGTCGAAGCTGACCCGCTTGCCGGCGAGATCGCCGACCGACTTGACCGCGTTCGGCGCCAGGATGTGCAGCTCGTCGTCGAACAGCTTGGCGATGAACTGGATGTGCCGCTCGATCGCCTTGAGACGCTTGTCCTGCCGCAGTTGCTCCAGCGTGTCGGTGCGGACGAACCCCATGTCGACGCCCTTGAGGAAGCGGATGTCGTAGGCGTTCTCCCCCGCGCCCTTGCCGAGGATCGGCAGGATCCGCAGCGCGTCGCCGTCATCCAGCACGAAGGCGAGATCGGCGCCGACGCGGAAATAGGTCCCGCCGGGGGTGCCCGTCACCACCGTGACCGTGCTGGCGTTCATCCGCTCGCCGAGGGCGGCCTCCGTCGCGGAATCGGGGTGCGCGACGGCCGCGTCGGTCGCCCGTGCGGCCGGCCCGGCGGCCAGCGTGGCGAGCCCGAGAAGGGCGACGTAACTGGCAAGCCTCGGCATCTGCGCGTCCCTCGATGATCGCCCGGGCTCAGTGCCCCTTCGCGGCGAGCCGCCGCTCCTCCGCCCGATCCTGGCCGGCGGCCTTCGCGTACAGGCTGCGGGCGCGATCCGGGTCCGGGCGCAGGCCGCGCACCTTCCAGGCGCGCAGCATCGCGGGGTCCCAGGTCTGCGCCAGCAGGAAGGTGGCGTTCGGCGCGCCGCGCGCCTGGGCGCGCTCCAGCAACAGCCGTGCGCCGCTGATGTCCCCCAGGCGGATCAGGCCCCTGGCGCGTTCCACCAGCGGGTCCGGAGCCGTCGCGCCCGCGCGTGCAAGCGCCTGCGCGGGGACCTGCGCGGGGACTTGCGCGGCGATGGCTGGCGATGCCGGGCGGTCGGCCTTCGCCGGGCTCGCGGGTGCAGTACCGGCGGCCGTCTCGCGCGCGACGACCTCGGCGGCCGGCGCGTCCTGCCCGGCCGCGACCGCAGCGGCGGGCATCCGCGGGGCCAGATTGGCTTCGTCGCTCGGGTCGGCGCGCCGTTCGTCCGGGCCGGGCTTCCCGCCGGCGGGGTCGGGTCTGTCCGGGGCGAATCTCACGGTGAGGCGGCTCGACGTCACGTCGAGGTGCCCGCCGCTCTCCGGCGTCCAGATCGCCGCCACGGCGATCGAGAAGCTGCCCGCGCGCGGGTCGCTCTGCATGATCCGGATCTTCGAGAGATCCCAGTCGCTGACATCGACGTCGGCGTGGTCGATCGATGCCGCGAAGATGTTGGTGGTATCGCTGATCGTCACGCCGTGGGGCAGACCCAGCAGCTTGATCGCCTCGATGGAGACGTTGGGCGCGCGGACGAGCGTGATCTCCAGCGGCAGGTCGGCACCCGGCGGTCCCGCGGCGTCGCGCGTGGCGATCAGGAGACCGGACGCCGTGGCCCGGGTCGGATCGGATTCGGTCGAGGCCGTCAGATCGGAGGCGGGGATGCCGTCGGCCGCCCGTGCGGGCGTGGCCGCCGTGATCGCGACGGACAGAGCGAGCGCCAGCATCGCCGCGCGTCCGGCGCTGTCTCGGCAAATATCGTCCATCGGATGCACTCCAATCCGGGCGCATTCTCGCTTAGATGCCGGCCACGATTACAGTAAAGTAAAATTTGCGTCAATAAATGCGGTCTATTGTCAGTCTTCACGCCGGCCGGGATCGGGGTCTGGTCAGCGCCGGGGAGTGCGCCCCCCGCCGTTGCCGCGCCCGTTCCCGGTGCCGAAATTCCCGTTGTCGTTCGTCTGATTCCCATTGCCGTTGTTCGAGCCGACATTGCCGTTGCCATTCCCGTCCCTCGCGCCGGCCGGCCCGGTGCCGACGATGCCGGGGGCCTCGGCGGCGGGCAGAGCGGTCATGCCGAGGGCGAGGGCCAAGAGGGCGACGAGGGCGTACCGCATGGGGAGGCTCCGTCGGGTGGGATCGGCGGCGCCGCGCGACCGTCCTGCCGGCGGCTGCCTAGCGGCGGAAAAGGGCGGGCAGAGAGGCGTTCCCGATGCCGTTGCGCGAGCCAAGGTTGCCATTGCCGTTTCCGGCCCCGGAATTGCCCAGCCCGTTGCCGAGGCCGGACTGCGCCTGCGCAGCCGTGGCCCCGAGGGCGAGCATGAGGCGGGCCGCACGATGCTCGGGCAACACCCCTCGGGCGATGAGCAGTACCGCCCACCCCGGATCGGCGCCATCGTTCGAGAGCTTGGCCGTTTGGTCAATATTCGAGGCGATCCGGAAGATTGCTTATCACTATAATACTTGACGATGACTCGTAAAATCTGGAGCGTGCGGCAAAAAATGGCGCTTCGCGACAGGCGGCGCCCGGATGCCCGGAGCGCGGCTCAGCGCGGCTCGGCGATCCGGCAGGTGGCGCCGCTCGCCCGGGGCCAGCCATAGTAGATCGTCTCGGCCTGCACGTCGGCGAGGCCCACGACCTCCGCCACGGAGGCCTGCTGCGTATCGAGCACCGTCCCGCCGGCGCCCGTGAAGGTGCACAGGACGGTCACGTTCGTGGCCAGGTCCGGGCCGGTGTTGCGCAGGTTGATCATCGCCCTCTGCGGCTCGTGGGAGTCCGGGGGCGTGTGGAGGCGGGTTTCCTGGAGGACGAGGGCGGCGTCGGCCCGTGCCGGCGCGGCCAACCCGGCGGTCAGGCCGGCCGCCAAGAGAGCACTTGGCAGGAGAGCACTTGGCAGGAGAGCGATTGGCAGAAGGGCGCCGACCCGCCCCGGCGATGGCATCCTGCGCATGGTCACGTCCTCCCGTCGTCGCGCGGGGGGCCAAGCCCCCGATTCGCCCAACTTGGAAACCCGGCCCCGGGTTCTCGAACCCGCGCATCGAGCGTCGCATACCGGGTTCAGTTGCGCAGCGGCTTGGCGTCGATCTGCATCCGGTAGATCGTCGTCGGAAACTTCACGGCCGAGGCCTCGCCGCCGTTCATCGCCGGCGTGCGGTTCATCTGCGCCGCCGGGATCCACAGGCCGCCCTGCTCGTCGATCCACATCGCGTCGACCCAGACCAGCCGGGGATCTTGCACCAGCGTGCTCATCGTGCCGTCCGGCGCGATCTTGAGGATCCGCAGCCCGTCCGTGTCGCTGGCGTAGATCGTTCCCGCGGCGTCGATCGCGGTGCCGCCCGTCGCCACGGTGGCCGCGTGGAGCCTCACGTGCGCGGCGCGCACGGCGTCGGGCACGGTCGGATCGTCGAGATACTGCGTCTCGATACTGTAGAGCGGTCCGGTGCAAGCCTGATAGTAGAAGGTCTTGCCGTCCGGCGAGACTTCCAGTTGATCGGCGTGGATGAAGAGCAGCTTGTCCTTGTCATCCCGGAGCACCCGGCCCTGGCCGGTGAGGGGGCGCTGCGCGATCGTCGACCAATGGCCGTCGAGCACCCGCCGCAGGCCGCCGGTCTCGAGGTCGAGGACGATCAGACCGGGCTGACCGGCGTCGGTCAGATAGGCATGGCGGCCGTTGAACCGGAAATCGTCGATGAAGCTCTTCTCGGTGGTGGCCGACTGGAGCGGGTAGACCTTGCGCACGACATTCGTGGCGAGATCGATCTGGACGAGCTTGGGGCCGCCGGGCAGGGGCGCGGCGCCCATGCCGGGCGCGCCCTTGTCGACCACCCAGAGATCCCCGTCCGGACCGATCCGGATGGCGTTGACCGCCACGAAGGCCCGGGCCGGGTCGTCGCCCTCCGTCCAGGCGTTCCAGGCCGCATCGGGAAACGGCACGGCCTTGCCGTCGCGCCACTCGCCGAGTTCGATCCCCCTGTTCCGGGTCTGGCGCTGGAACGGCGAGAATAGCCGGCCGTCCCGGGACCGGGTGATGCCGTTGAAGACGAGGCTGTCCGACTGGACCATCGGCGTGAGCGCGTCGGACCCGGCCGGCGCCTCGGCGGCGCAGCCGGGTGTGCCCAGACAGGCCGCCAGCAGGAGGGCAGGAAGCGTGGCGCGCATCGTGAGATCCCTGGCCGGGGGAATGGTCGTCTGCGCGGCTAAGCGCGCGGAGCACGCGGTGTTCCCTGCCGGCCCGATCGGCCGCACGTGGCCGGAACGACGGCCCGGCCTGGGGGAGACCGTATCTTGGAACCGGCACCCGCGATCCTTTGGCAGGGCTGGATCCCGGCAGGATTAGAACATATAATGAACAAACGGTGTTGACGGCCGGGAGGCCGCCGAAGAGGAGCGAGGGATGGCGCGGTATCGGTTCCACTGCACCAACGGTCTCGAATGCGTGTTCGACGCGCGCGGCACGGAGGTTCGCGCCACCGGCCGCCTGATCGATCGCGCCCGGACGGTCGCGACCGCCGTGCGGCAGTCGCTGGCGAACCAGACCGACTGGTCCGAATGGCGGGTGAGCGTGCACGACCTGTCCGGTCGGCGCGTCCTGGTCCAGCCGTTCGAGCCCCTACCGGGACGCACCAGCGCGGCGGCCTGACCGGCGCCGGCGATTCGCTTCTGGGCTTCGAAGCGGAACACCGGCCCGACCGCGCCCTGCCGGCCCGCGGGGTGAGCATCGACGGTCGCGATCGAGACCGCGCCGGACCTGTCGCTGGACCGGAATTGCCGCGGCGGGCGGCCCTCTCTACCGTTGCGCGGATCAAGCCGAGGCCCCCGATGATCGACCTCTACGCCTGGAACACGCCCAACGGCCGGAAGATCAGCGTGGCGCTGGAGGAGATGGCGCTGCCCTACCGGGTCAAGCCGGTGGACATCACCCAGGGGGCGCAGCACGCACCCGACTTCCTGGCGATCAGCCCGAACAACCGGATCCCCGCCCTGGTCGATCCCGACGGGCCGGACGGATCCCCGATCTCGGTGTTCGAGTCCGGGGCGATCCTGCTGTACCTTGCCGAGAAGTCCGGCCGGTTCCTGCCCGAGGACCGGCGGCAGCGCGTGGCCGCGCTGGAATGGCTGATGTGGCAGATGGGTGGCTTCGGACCCATGCCCGGTCAGGTCCATCACTTCCTGACCGTCGACGGGGCCGACCGCGCCTACGGACTCGCGCGCTACCTCAAGGAAACGCGGCGCCTCTACGGCGTGCTGGACCGCCGCCTCGCGCAGGTCGAATACGTGGCGGGACCGCTCTCGGTGGCGGATTTCGCCATCCTCGGCTGGGCGTGGCGCCACGAGCGCCATCAGGTCGACCTCGCCGATTACCCGCAGGTCCGGCGCTGGTACGACCGCCTGATGGCCCGGCCCGCCGTGAGGCGCGGCTTCGAGGTCGCCCTGAGCTGAGGTGGGGACGGGACGGACCGCCGAGCCCGGATCCGATCCCTTAGGCCCGCAGGCGCACCGCGCTGGTGTCGTGCCGGAGCCACGGGAGGAGTTCGTCGAGGGGCATCGGCCGGCCGATGTGATAGCCCTGGACGTAGCGGCAGCCATGCCGCCGCGCCACGTCGAGCTGGGCCTGGGTCTCGATCCCTTCGGCGATCCCGTCGAGGTTCAGGTTGCGGCACAGGTCGAGGATCGTGGAGACCAGGCTGCAGCCCCGGTCCGTGTCGATGTCGGCCATGAAGCTGCGGTCGATCTTGATCTTGTCCAGGGGCAGACGGTGGACGTAGCCCAGACTTGAGTAGCCCGTCCCGAAATCGTCGAGCGCGATCTGGATGCCGAGGCTGCGCAGCGTCGTGATGGCCGCCTTCGCGTGCTCGAAATCGCGCATCAGGGCGGTCTCGGTGAGTTCGAGCGTCAGGCGGCGCGGGTCGAGGCCGCTGCCACGCACCGCCGCCAGGATCGCCAGGACGGTCTCGGGCGAAGCGAGGTCGTGGGCGGAGAGGTTGAAGGACAGGCCGATCCCGGGCGGAAGCCGCGCGCAGTCGGCGAGGGCCTTGCGCAGGAGCAGCAGCGTCACCGTGTGGATCATGCCGCAACGCTCGGCCGCCGCGATGAACCGGTCCGGCGCGACCCGGCCCAGGGAGGGGCTCGTCCACCGCGCCAGACCTTCGACGAAGGCGATCCGGCCCGTCCCGGTGTCGAGGATCGGCTGATAATGCAGCGCCATCTCGGCGGCGAGATCGGCCGTCCGCAGACCCGTCTCCACCGCCTGCTCGGCGTGGATCGCGTCCTTGTGCTCCTGTGAGAACAGGGTCGTCGCGCCGCGCCGCTGCTCCTTCGAATGGTAGAGCGCGTAGTCGGCGCGGTCGAACAGGGCATCCGCGTCGTGCCCCGCCCGACAGGGCAGGGCAAGCCCGCCGGAGCATCCCGTGACGACCCGGATGTCGCCGATCCGGATCGGCTGCTGCAAGGCCGTGCAGATGCCGTCGCAGATGGTGAGCGCCGCCGCGGCCGGTCCGGGGGCGCGCAGCAGCACGCCGAACTCGTCGCCCCCCAGCCGGGCCACCACCACGTCGGCGCTCGCGAAGGCCGCGAGGCGCCGGCCCGCTTCCGCCAGGACACGATCGCCGACATTGTGCCCGTAGGTGTCGTTGATCGGTTTGAAGCTGTCGAGGTCGAAGATGGCCAGGGCGAAGGGCACGTCCGCATCCGACGGCGCCTGGATCGCCTCGTCGAGCTTCTGGAAGAAGTAGCGCCGGTTGGGCAGGCCGGTCAGGCTGTCGGTCTGGGCGAGGCGCGCGTTCTCCTCGGAGAGCCGGCTCGCCACCGCCTGGGACGCGACGAGGTCGACGAAGGCCCGATAGTTGGTGTTGAGGATCCGGACCATCACGGCCGTCACGAAGGCCGTGTTGGCGGCGATGGCCAGGAAGACGTTGTTCCCGCTCGTCACGCAGCAGAACAGGAACACGCTCATGACGATGCCGGTGACCAGGAAGGCCGCCACCGGCAGATGGGTCAGGCAGAAGATGCAGGCGATCACCGTGACGGCCACGAAGATGGCCACGTGGCCCTGCTCGTAGGGGCCGCCGAACGCGTTCAGGACCATCGCCCAGATCACGAAGGCGACCGAAAAGAAGACCGTGAGCGCCGTCGTCCGCCGCAGATGACGGGCGGCCTGCGCCTCGCTGAACGTCTCCGGGCGCAGCCGCACCCAGTGAACCGCGCGGATCAGGCACAACGCGATCACGGCCGCCGGGAGGCCGACCGTCAGGGACAAGGGCGCGAGGGCGTAGTGCGTCACGGCCAGGGCGCCGGCATTGACCGAGAGCAGCCCGTAGAGGGCGGGAACCTGCTTCTTCAGTTCCGCGAGCTGGCGGACGGCGGTCAGACCACGGCTCGACCCGGTGAGCGTCGCGATCAATATCGAAAGCGGGTGTGTCGGGCGGGTCATCGGATCTGCGTCTACACGATGCCGAAATTACTATTTTCTTTTCATTAAAGAGAGATTTATGGATTGATCACGTTGGGATGCTGGTCATCCGTGGCGCGGGCTCACAAGTTCGGCGCTCGCGTCGCGTGGGTCGGCAGACTCCCCACCCGCCGATCGGCGCGATCCTCATTCGAATGCATCGCGACGCGCCTGGACGGTCACCGGGATTGCCTGATTTCACAATCTGCGTGGTCGGTTCACTATCAGAATCGCCATTATAAGTATTGCTTCGGCGGAGCCGACTGAACGTGGCCTCGCCGGCTGGCGGCCGCAGGGTCCATCGCCCCTCCCGGCTCAGGCCGCCGCGATCGCCTTCTCGACAAAGGCGGTGACACCGTCGATGTAGCGCTGGATCGGGATGCCGCGCTTCCGATGCTTGGCCCGCTTCACGTACCAGTCCTGCAGGAGCGGCTTGATCAGCGCGGCGGTGAGATCGACGTCCGCGACCGTGAAGACGCCCGCCGCCACGCCGCGGGCGAGGACCTCGGCGAAGATGCGCTCGGTGGCGGCCTCGCTCGCCGTCGCCATCGTCCGGGCGGGGGCCGGGAACCCCTTCGCCTCCATGAAGGCGAAGACGAACCAGGGCTGCATCGCCTCGGTCAGGCGGATGTGGGTTGCGATCAGCCAGCGCAGATGCGCGGCCGGATCCGCCGCGAGCCCCGCCGGGGCCTGCCGCAGGGCGGCCTCGGCCGTCTCGGCCACCTCGGTGAGGATCATCACCAGCAGCGTGTTCTTGTTGTCGAAGTACGAGTAGAGGCCGCCCATGCTGAGGCCCGAGGCCTGGGCGAGGTCGCGCAGGCTCGTCTCGTGGAAGCCCTGTCGGCTCGACAGCGTCAGCACCGCCTCGATGATCCGGGCGAGGTTGGCAGTGGCGACGTGGTCCTTCCGGACGCTGATCCGGTCCCGGTGGCGCGCCAGGATCCGCACGCAGATCGCCTCGGTCGCGTAGGCCTCCTTCGCCGGAAGGGCGGCCGGGGGAGCGTCTGCGGGTCCCATCGATCCCTCGTCGCGCGGGCCTGCCGGATGAAGGCCGGGGACGGCCCCTGCGCCTGATCCCGTTGCCAGTATCTCGTTGCCAGGGCCGAATCCAAGCGATAAAAAGCGAGCGCTCGCTCGATTTTTATCGCCGGGAGCGGCACGGGAGATGGACTCATGGATTTCACCATCAGCCCGCGCGTCGCGGATTACCGCGACCGGATCGCGGCCTTCGTGGAGACGCACGTCCTGCCGCTGGAGGCTGATCCGGCGGCCTATGACGGACACGGCAACATCAGCCTCACCGAACTGGCCCGTCTGCGCGGGCTCGCCCGCGACCAGGGCCTGTGGTGCCTCCAGCTGAAGCCCGAGACCGGCGGCGCCGGGCTCGACACGGTCGGCATGGCGGTCTGCTACGAGGCCATGAACCGCTCGATCTTCGGGCCGGTCGTGTTCAACGCGGCCGCGCCCGACGACGGCAACATGATGGTGCTGGAGAAGGTGGCGAGCCCGGCCCAGAAGGCGCGCTGGCTCGCGCCGATCGTGCGCGGCGACGTGCGCTCCGCCTTCGCCATGACCGAGCCGCATCCCGGCGGCGGCTCCGATCCCGGGATGATCCAGACCCGGGCCGAGCGGCGGGGCGACGCCTACGTGGTCACCGGCCGCAAATGGTACATCACCGGCGCCGAGGAGGCCGCGCACTTCATCCTGATGGCGCGCACCTCCGACGACGCGCGGAAAGGGCTGACCGCCTTCCTGTTCCACAGGGATCAGCCCGGCTGGCGGATCCTGCGCCGCATCCCGATCATGGGACCGGAGGAGCATGGCGGCCATTGCGAGCTGCTGTTCGAGGGCCTGGAGATCCCGGCCGAGAACGTGCTCATGAGCGAGGGCGACGGGCTGAAGCTGACCCAGATCCGCCTCGGCCCGGCGCGGCTGACCCACTGCATGCGCTGGCTCGGCCTGTCGAAGCGCTGCGTCGCGATCGCCCGGGCCTACGCGGCCGAGCGGCACGGCTTCGGAATCCGCCTCGCCGACCGGGAGAGCATCCAGCTGATGCTCGGCGACCTCGCCATGCGGATCGAGATCGGGCGCCTCCTGGTGATGAAGGCCGCCTGGGCTCTCGACCAGGGCAGCTTCGCCCGCAAGGAGGTTTCGATGGCCAAGGTGCACGTGGCCAACCTCCTGCACGCGGCCGCCGACACGGCGATCCAGATCAACGGTGCCCGGGGCTACTCCACCGACACGCCGCTGGAGTGGATCTACCGCTACGCCCGGCAGGCCCGCCTCGTGGACGGGGCCGACGAGGTCCACAAGATGGTGCTCAACCGCAACCTCGAAGCCGAGGGCGACGGCTTCTGGTCGTGGGATGTTGGGGCGTGAGCGGGGCGGTACATCCCGACAGGCTGATCGAGGCAGGGAGTCCGAGAGTATGACCGAGGTCGTCATCACAGGCGCGGTGCGCACCGCGATCGGCACGTTCGGCGGCGGCCTCGCCGGCACGCCGCCTTCGGAATTGGCAGCCAAGTGCGTCGCGGAGGCCCTGCGGCGGGCCAGGACGGCGCCCGAGGCGGTCGGCCACGTGGTCTTCGGCAACGTCATCCCCACCGAGCCGCGGGACGCCTATATCGCCCGCGTCGCCGCCCTGGAGGGCGGCCTCCCCAAGGAGGTACCGGCGATGACGGTCAACCGCCTCTGCGGCAGCGGCCTGCAGGCGATCGTCTCGGCAGCACAGTCGATCCTGCTCGGCGATGCCGAGACGGCCCTGGCCGGCGGCGTCGAGAGCATGAGCCGCGCGCCCCACCTCCTGACCTCCGGACGAACCGGGCAGCGCATGGGCGACGCCGTGCTCGTCGACTACATGCTCGGCGCGCTGAGCGACCCGTTCGGCAACGGCCATATGGGCGTCACCGCCGAGAACGTGGCCGAGCGCTACGCCGTTTCCCGCGACGTGCAGGACGCCTTCGCGGCCGAGAGCCAGGCGCGTGCGGCCCGGGCGATTCGGGAGGGCCGGTTCCGCGACCAGATCCTGCCGATCGAGGTCCAGCGCAAGCGCGAGACGGTGGCCTTCGACACCGACGAGCACCCGAAGGCCACGAGCGCCGCGGATCTCGCCAAGCTCCGCCCGGCCTTCTCCAAGACCGGCAGCGTCACGGCCGGCAACGCCTCGGGCCTGAACGACGGCGCCGCCGCCCTGGTCGTGACCAGCGCGGCCCGCGCCGAGCGGGACGGCACGACGCCGCTCGCCCGGATCGTCGGCTACGCCCATGCCGGCGTGGACCCGTCCGAGATGGGCATGGGTCCGGTGCCGGCGGTGCGGCGTCTGCTCGAGCGGACGGGGATGCGGGCTGGCGATTTCGATGTCATCGAGTCGAACGAGGCCTTCGCGGCCCAGGCCTGCGCGGTCTCCCGCGCCCTCGACCTCGATCCCGCGAAGGTGAACCCGAACGGCGGCGCCATCGCGCTGGGCCACCCGATCGGCGCCACGGGGGCGATCATCACCGTGAAGGCGCTCTACGAGCTGGCCCGGACCGGCGGCCGCTACGGGCTCGTGACCATGTGCATCGGCGGCGGCCAGGGCATCGCCATGGCGGTCGAGCGCGTCCAGTGACGCGGCCCTGAGCCCGATGCTGGACGCTGATCAGAAGACGGCGCTCTGCGCCTGGATCCGCCGGACCCTGGAGGCCGGGACGGTCACCCTCGACGACGTCCGGCCGTTGAGCGGCGGATCCATCCAGGAGAACTGGATGCTGCGCTGCCGGGTCGACGGGACCGAGCGGAGCTTCGTCCTGCGCAAGGACGCGGCCGCCACCATCGCGTCGAGCCGTCCGCGGGCGGAGGAGTTCCGGATCCTGCGTGCGGCCTTCGCCGCCGGCGTGCGCGTGCCGGAGCCGGTCGGATTCTGCGCCGATCCGGGCGTGGTCGGAGCGCCCTTCGCCCTGATGGGTCTCGTCTCCGGCATCGGGTTGGGGCCGCGGGTGGTGAAGGACACGAGCCTCGGCGGTGACCGCGCGGCCCTGGCCGAGCAGCTCGGGCGGGAGCTGGCCCGGATCCACGGCATCCTGCGCACTGACGGCCCCGGCCGCGCCGCCCTGACGGGGGACCTCGCCTTCCTGGGGACACCCGAGGCGAGCCCGGCGCTGGCCGAGATCCGTACCCTGCGGTCGAACCTCGACGGGATCGGTGCCGTGCGCCCGGCCCTGGAATGGGGCCTGCGCTGGGCGGAACGCCATGCGCCCGCCTGCGCGGAGCCGATCCTGGTGCACCGCGACTTCCGCACCGGCAACTACATGATCGACGCCGCAGGCCTGACGGCGATCCTCGACTGGGAATTCGCCGGTTGGGGCGATCCGGTCCAGGATATCGGCTGGTTCTGCGCCGCCTGCTGGCGGTTCGGGCGGCCCGATCTCGAGGCCGGGGGGATCGCCCCGCGGGCGGACTTCTATCGCGGCTACGAGGCCGAGAGCGGGCGCGGGATCGACCCGCAGGCGGTGCGCTACTGGGAGATCATGGCGCATCTGCGCTGGGCGGTGATCGCCCTGGAGCAGGGACATCGCCACGTCTCGGGTCAGGAGACGTCCCTGGAACTGGCGCTCACCGGACGGATGGCGCCCGAACTCGAGGCCGTGGTCCTGCGCGAGACCGCGCCCGAACGATGGGGCACCCGATGAGTTCAGCCTTCCCGGACGCACCCTCCGGCGCCGCGCTCCTCGCCGTCGCCCGGCAGAGCCTCCTCGACGAGGTCGCCCCGGCCCTGTCGGGACGGCAGCGCTACGTCCTCCTGATGGCCGCAAACGCGATGGGCATCGCCATGCGGGAGATCGAGCAGGCCGAGGCCGCCGCCGGGGCTTGGGAGCGGGCACTGGGGGCCGCCGACTCACCGACGGACCTGGTCGCGGCGATCCGCGCCGGCCGGTTCGACGGGGACGCGGCGCTCCACGACGCCCTCGCCGAGACGACACGGATCGCCGCCGGCATCCGGAAGGCGCCCGGGTAGCGGCTCCGGCGACGGCGTGGCTGCCGCCGGCCGACGGCCCCGGTTCGTCCGGGCCTCGGCCCGCCCGATCCCAGGCCGCCCCGGCCGCCATCCCGCGCGGGCCGCGGATGCGGGCACGCTCAGGGCCGCAGCCCCGCGTCAGCGAATGCCGCCGCTGGCGGTGATCACCTCGCCGGTCAGCCAGCGGGCCTCCTCGGAGGCGAGGAACGCGACGACGCCGGCGATGTCGTCGGGTTGGCCGGCCCGGCCGAGCGGCGTCTGTGCGACGAGGCCGGCCTCCATGTCTGAGCCGACGATGCCGGCCGAATGCGTGCCTTCGGTCACGACGAAGCCCGGGCTCACCACGTTGACCCGGATCCGGCGCGGAGCCAGTTCGTTGGCCAGAACACCCGAGATCGCGTTCAGGGCGCCCTTGGTTCCGGCATAGGCTGCCGCGGTCGGCGTATGCACATGGGTGATGGCCGACGAGATGTTGATGATGCTGCCGCCCTCGCCGAGATGACGTGCCGCCGCCTGGGTCGTGAGCAGGACGCCCAGGACGTTGACGTCGAAGAGGCGGCGGTAATGCGCCTCGGTGATCTCGTCGAGAGCCGCAAATTCGTAGAGGCCGGAGTTGTTGACCAGCACGTCGAGCCGGCCGAACCGATGCACCGCCGCCTCGATCAGGCGGTGCGCCTGCTCGGCCTTCGAGACGTCGGCCTGGACCGCGATGGCCGTCCCACCGGTCGCGGTGATGGCCTCGACCACCGCATCTGCGCCGGCTCTGCTGGAGACATAATTGACCACGACGGCGGCGCCTTCCTGCGCGAGCGAGCGAGCGATCGCGGCACCGATACCCTTGGATGCGCCGGTCACCACGGCGACTTTGCCGGCAAGCTTCGACATGTGTGCTATCCTCCGAGCGGGACCGCCTCCATGCTGGCGATCGCGATCCCATAGTTCGGAATTTCGGAACTATGGGATCGCGGATCAAGCCCCTATGGACGATTCATGAGACCCCTGTTCCATCCCGCCATCGAGGATGTTCGACCGGAAGCGATCCTGCATGCGCTGTCCGATCCCAGCCGCGCGGCCATTTTCGCCAAGATCATGCAGGCTGGCTGCGTCGAGGCCTGCTCCGCCGTCGCCGCTGTCGGGGATCGGGTGATTCCGAAGTCGTCCTTGTCCAACCACTTCAAGGTGCTGCGCGAGGCGGGATTGATCCGCAGCGAGCGTCACGGGGTCGAACTTCGCAACCATTCGCGTTGGGTCGAGGTGGATGCGCGCTTTCCCGGTCTGCTGGCCGGGATCGTCAACGCCTACGCTTCGGATGCCGGCTCTGACCCGGTGAGTGTCGTCACCGGCGATTGATGCGGTCCGCCTGTCGTCGCGGGGCGGTCGGTCGTTTCCTGCCGGCATGACGCGAAACTCCCCTCCAGCATGCAACGGTTTCCGGCTATGCGGGCTTTCTCACCGTCTTATCGAAGCGCAGGGAGAGATCGACATGTCGGTACGCTTGGTCACGGCCGTTTTGCTTCTGTCCAGTGCGGGCTCCTCGGTCCTGGCGGCACCGATGTCGGCCGACGACAAGGCGGCGCTCCAGCAGCAATGCATGGGCGATTTCACGACCTATTGCGGGAACATGCCGCCCGAGGACGGCCCCGAGACTCAGGCGTGCTTCGAGAAGAACATGGCGAAGCTGTCACCGGGCTGCCAGAACGCCATCCAGAGCTTCAAGCAGGGCAAGAAGGGCTGACGACGCCGGCCCCGTCCTGCTGTACGATGCTCGACGGGGTCGGGAGTCCCGCGCAACGCGGGGCCGGCGATCCGCCGGCCCGCGGCCGCATCCGGGACGATCCGGGGATCCGACGCTCATGATCCGCACCACACTCGCGATGCTCGCCACGGTGGCCGGACTGTCCGCGGCTCACGCCCAGCGATCGGCCCGCTCGCCTGACGCGGACCCGACCTTCATCGAGCCGACGGACGCTGCCCACCGGCACTGTTCGGGCTCATGCATGAAGACGGGCGCCCTGCAATGGTTCTGCCGGCCCGACCAGACCTGTTCCCTCGATTGCGCCACCGCGCCGCCGAAGATGCATTGCCACGATCCGAAGCGGTAGCCGTCAGACGGCTTTTCCGACGAGGCTTCCGATCCCGGCGGTGACGGCCATGGCGAGCACGCCCCAGAAGGTCACCCGCGCCGTCGCCCGCGCGATGGGAGCACCGCCGGCCTTCGCGCCCAGGGCTCCGAGAACCGCCAGGAAGACCAGTGATGCGGCCGACACCGTGTAGACGGCGAGGCTCGCCGGCGAGAGCGCCGCCACCGCCAGCGGCAGCGCCGCGCCGGCCGAGAAGGTCGCGGCCGAGGTCAGGGCCGCCTGGACCGGGCGCGCCGTCGTGATCTCGGAGATGCCGAGTTCGTCCCGGGCATGGGCGCCGAGCGGGTCCTTGGCCATGAGCTGGTCGGCCACCTGAAGGGCCAGCGCGTAGTCGAGGCCGCGCCCGACATAGATCCGCGCGAGTTCTTCCCGCTCGGCCGCCGGGTCGTTGGCCAGTTCGCGCCGTTCGCGGGCGAGGTCGGCCTGCTCGGTGTCCGCCTGGGAACTGACCGAGACGTATTCGCCCGCCGCCATCGACATCGCACCGGCGACGAGGCCGGCGCAGCCCGCCACGAGGATCTCCCCCGGAGCGGCGGCGGAGGCCGCGACCCCCACGATCAGGCTGGCGGTCGAGACGAGGCCGTCATTGGCCCCGAGCACGGCGGCCCGCAGCCAGCCGATCCGGTCGATCAGGTGTCTCTCGGAATGGACGGGGCGCATGGATGTCACGGTCTCCAGGGCAGCATGCGGCGCAGGACGGCGTCATGCCAGAGGTAGTGGTGAACGAGCGCGGCCGCGGCGTGGAACAGGGCGACCGCCATCAGGACGTTGGCGGCGAGGCCGTGCCAGTGCGTCAGGGGACGCCGCCATGCCGGGTCGCCGATCGGCGGCAGGCTCAGCGGGCCGATGAGCGTCACGCCGCGCACGAAGGCGTTGGCAATGCCGAGACCGACGATGACGAAGAGCAGCCCGTACAGGGCCGCGTGGGTGATTTTCGCCAGTCGATGCAGGGGGCCGGCATCCTCGACCGGCAGGCTGCGGCCCCGCGTCCGACGCCAGGCCAGCTGGGCGACGAGCAGGGCGGCGAGGACGAAGCCGACGTCGAAATGCGCCGACCAGAGGCCGGAGCGCAGGGTCCCTTTCGGCACGAGGTCTTCGAGGAAGGTGCCCACCAGCCAGAGACCGAGGACGAGCCCTGCGGTCAACCAGTGCAGGGCGATGGTGACGCTGTCGTATCCCGGGACCGTCCGCATCGTTTCGACAGTCTGCTTCATGCTCGCTTTCCTGGATAGACCCGCGATGCTGCCGGACGATGACGGGAATCGGCGCACCCGATCCACGTCACGGCTCGGATCGCCCGGGCGCCGACGCCGCCCCCGCCCGGGCGAGGGCGCGCACACCCTTGGCGCTGATGAACCAGAGGCCGGCGGCGTCCCGGCCTGATAGCCTTGGCCGGACGAGGCCGCGCTCCCGCAGGGAGCGTATCGTCCGCATCTCCCAGGGCCTGGGCGCCAGGAGCGCCCCCTCCCGTGCCAGACGGAGCAGCATGGCCCGTTGGCCGGGGGTGAGGACGCCGCGGGGCGCCGGTCGGTCGGGCGAATCCATCGCAGATTTGGAATTACTCTAATCTAGACGGCACCTCAAGCGCGGGCCCCGCGTCGATGGCCGCGGAGCCCGGCCCGGCCAGGACTTGGCGGGCATCGCGGCGGGCGCCTGCGCCGCGGCTTTCGCCCCTTCAGCTCCACCGGGGTGTCGTCGTTGCGGTCCCGTCGGGTGTTCGCGTCGGTGCCGGTCCGCTGAAGCTGAGCGCACGTCGTCGAAGGCGGCAGCAGCGTGGCCGCGGCGGCGTTGTTCGAACGGATCATCGAGAACCTTGGATCCCCTGCGTGGCGGCGAGGCGGGCGTCGCCCGAAACGGCGGGACGGATGTCACGAAGCAGGGACGGATTCGGCACCCCCGGCGTTCCGGAATGAAACCGAATTTACGGTTCGGGATCTCGACCGTGCCCGCCGCCGGAGTCGGCGACGCATAGGCCGGCGCCGAGCCTTGGGTCGGCCTCGACGCGGGCCGCGGTGCCGATGGTCGGGGCTGTCGAGGCCCCCGGCGCGCAGCATCCCGTTGACGACGCGCAGGACCGTGGAGGGGCAGTGCTCACCCGTCCGGTCGGGGGTGTCGGCGAGCTGTTCTGGGCCGATGCCGAGCGCCCGCCCGCCGCGGTCACCTCGATCGAGCGGCGGTCCTCGGTCAGCCCGGACCGCACAGGGGCGGCGGTCCGTCTGACGCAACCCATGCGCCCCGCCGGCCGGCCGGCGCGGCGCCCGCCCAGGGCCGGCATCCGGGGGGGCAGGCCGGCGCCGATCTCCGCACCGAACCGGCGCACTTCAGCGACCGCGCCGTCCCGGTGCCGATGGCCCGGTCAGGGCCGTGGAGTCCTGAGGCGGGACGCCGCCGACCCCGTCGTGCCGAACCCGCTCACGGGTCCTGTCAGGCCGGGGTCCGTGCGGGCAGGACCCAGCCCGGCCTGACGAAGTGACAGGTGTATCCGCCGGGACGCCGTTCCAGATAATCCTGGTGTTCCGGCTCGGCCTCCCAGAACGGCCCGGCCGGCGCCACCTCGGTCACGACCTTCCCCGGCCACAGCCCGGAGGCGTCGACGTCGGCGATGGTATCCTCCGCCACACGGCGTTGCTCGTCGTCCTGATAGAAGATGGCCGAGCGGTAGCTGAGGCCCCTGTCGTTGCCCTGGCGGTTTGGGGTCGTCGGGTCGTGGATCTGGAAGAAGAACTCCAGCATGCGCCGGAAACTCGTCTGGGTCGGATCGTAGATGATCTCGATGGCCTCGGCATGGGTGCCGTGGTCGCGATAGGTGGCGTTCGGCACGTCGCCACCGGTGTACCCGACCCGGGTCGACACCACGCCCGCCTGGCGCCGGATCAGATCCTGCATGCCCCAGAAGCACCCGCCCGCCAGCACCGCCTTCTCGGTTGTCATCGTCATGTCCCGTCACTCGCCTCGTCTGCCGCGCCTATATGGGGCGGGCGAGGACACTTCGCCGCCATCGCGCGTGCACGGCCGGATCCATCCGTGACGACCCGCGGCGCGACCCCTCATTCGCGCCCGTCGCAAGCGGTGTTTCCGACCGCACCCGCGACCGGGTCCGGTAGTATGACGATCTGTCCCGGATGGATCAGGTCCGGATCGCGGATCCGGCTCTCTGATTGGCATCGTCGATCACGGCGAAGCGGTCACCCGCGCCTCGGGTGCCCGTTCAGAATGTCCGGCCGGTGCGATCACGCCGTCCGTAGCGGCGTCCGAGAAAGGCGACGAGCTTGGGGACGATGAACGCCGTCAGGATCTTGTGCAGCATCGGGTGTCTCCGGGTTCAGCGGGCGCGGCGCACGAGCCAGCCCGCCGCGAAGGCGAGGGCGGCCAAGCCCAGCACGGTGTTGGCGTGGTTGCCGTCGAGGGTGCGGACGGCCCGCCGGCCGTAGGTCGCGCCGCGTTGGCGGGCGTCCCGGGCGAGCCGGCGGCCGTCGTCGATGAGGTCGTCGGCCCGCGCCCATGCCTCGTGAGCGAGATGGCGGCCGTCCTCGGCGAGGTCGTCGGCCCGGTCGCGGGCGCGGCCGTAGGCGTACTGGGCGCCGCCGGCCACCTGGTTCACGGCGCCGCGCACTTGGCGCGCCGGGTCGCCGGTCAGGCCGCCGACGGCGGTCTGCGCGCGACCCTTGAGGTGACGGGACGCGCCACGGATCTGGTCGCGGTTCATGGGGGGCTCCTGTGTCGGGCTGGGGCTGCTGCGATCCGGGGATGGGGCCGGTCCGGCCGGCCCCACCCGGCCGCGGTCAGTGCGTGCCGGTGATCTTGTCGGCGAGGGTCTTGGCGCCGTCCTTGACGTCGCCGACCGTCTTCTGCGCCTCGCCCTTCAGCTCCTGCGCCTTGCCCTCGGCCACGAGCTTGTCGTTGCCGGTGGCCTTGCCGGCCGCCTGCTTGACGGTGCCGACGGCCTCGTTGGCCAGACCCTTGAGCTTGTCGGTGGTGCTGCTCATCGCGTGCGCTCCTTGCGGTTGGGGGTGGGATCGGGGTGGATCCGGCCGCGGGCCGGGCGGCGCCCGCACGGCGGGCGCCGGGGGCGATCAGGCGCGCTGGGTCTCGTAGGTGCCGAGCAGGGTCGCGGGCTTGGGGGCGCCGAGGCGGCCCCCGAAGAGCGCGGCCAGCGCACCGAGGATCAGCGCGAGGGCGGCGTAGAAGGCGCCCTGGGTGGCGGCGGACTTGGCCGTCACGGCCGCGGCCTCGGCCTTCTGCTTGGCGG